>NZ_NADV01000030.1:0-194704 GCF_003264175.1 Bacillus sp. SRB_331
CCGTGTTACCTCTAGGACCAGTAGGTCCAGTAGGTCCTCTGCCGAACGAAGCTGAATTAACTAGAGTAGTTTGTAACTCTGCAATTAATTTAAGGAGTTCTTGGAGTGTACAAGGATCAATTCGGAATAACTTTGTAATGTAAAGTAAATAATTAATTAAAATTTGAAGTTCAACAAATACAGCACTTGCTACGAAGGTTGGATTTTTTAATATAGTTATTAAGTTTTTAATGATGGCTAATCCTTGTGCTTTCAGAGCGGAAGTAGTGTCTAGTGAACAGATGAATTTGCTTAGTAGGTGCAATGTATCTATTAGATCCTCAATGTTTTTGGGAGATGGATTGGCGAAAAGTTTAGGGATTATTTTTATTAAATCGTTAATGATTGCACGGAATGTCCTAATTTGCGCTTTAGTAATTGGAATTGTTGGGGTAGTTGGAATTCGTCCAGCGCTAGTTGGAAAGCAGGGATTGGAGTGTTTATTTTGATTGTCGTTAAAGCGAGACATTAAATCTCTCCTTTCTAATAAGAATGTGAACGAAACTCATCATAGTAGATGCAGGGAATAGCTAAATGGTCATAGTGAAATTGATTGTTTTGAGAAAAAAATAAAAAAACGCCTTATTATAGGGCGTTTTTTTTATTTTCAGCATATTGATAATATCGCTTTAGTGAAATTTTTGATTTGAAGCCAACTAATTTTATGATCTCTGGCTCTGGGGTTTGTTTTTTTATTAGGCGTAAAATAAATGTGTTCCGGAAATGTTGTCCAGAAATGCCTTTACGTAAATTCGCTCTTGCTACTTCAAGTCGGATCATTTTTTGGATAGCGATTTCTGTTAGTGCTTTTGGTGCATCGTTTTCGTATACCCATCTGTATGTTCCGCGGTTAAAATCGAATGCAACAAACAACGGGTCATTACTATGGTATTTAGGACGAACTGGTTCTGGAATACTTTTATAATATGTGTACAGTTGTTTTTTGTCTTCGATTGCTAATGTGATTGTTCTTTCTACTCCTGCGGTTGCTGGAATAGAAAGTGTATTAGTTTCAAAATGAACGTGATGCATAGTTAATGCTGTAAGCTCTTGTAAGGATAGTCCGTAGTCGATTAATATACTTAAAATGGCGATATTACGATCCATTAATAACGGACGAACGGGACGTTGTTTTTCTGAAAGTCCTTCTAATGAAGTGACTATATGCTTTAATCTTTTTTCTTCATCGGATGAAATGAAATCTTCATTACGCAATGCACGGTTTGGTTGAATAGTAATTTCCATATCATTCAATGGATTTGGAATGTTAAGAAAATGATGCATTCTATTTAATACAATAAATACACGATGCATTGTTTTCTCAGAGTAGTGTCGATTCTTTTTTAAGTCTGAAAAGTAATCTTCATAGTCTTTTGTACAAAGTGTTGCCCATATATTACTGGAAGGGAGCTTTTTGTTTTTTTCTAACCAATGTCCAAAATCTTCAATGTCATAAACATAACGTTTAATGGTTGAAGACTTTCGGCCTTTATTCAATAAAAAAATAGAAAAGGCTTGTATTGTATCATGGAATTCCGTTGTTTCCATAGTCCCACCACCTTGATTATTTCTTATATTATAGCAAACTTTTCTGAAAATAGGCATTTGCAAGAGGGACTGGAATAATAATATTTGGTGAGTGGATAAAATGAGGTGATTGTATGGAACAATCGATGCGTAAGAAAAATAACAATCAAATTAATATTGTATTAAACCATCGAAAGAAAATTTCGTTACCGGCATCAGAAAATAAAACGGTAATTTCAAGTGAAACCACTACTAAACATGAGATGTTGCAGAGAATTGAAGAAGAGATGGGAAAGCTTGTTGGGATGGATGAAATAAAAAAGATAATAAAAGAAATTTATGCTTGGATTTATGTAAATAAAAAAAGACAAGAGATGGGGTTGAAATCTGAGAAGCAAGTGCTTCACATGTTATTTAGGGGGAATCCCGGTACTGGGAAGACAACCGTTGCTAGAATGATAGGGAAATTGTTGTTTGAGATGAATATTTTATCGAAGGGGCATTTAGTTGAAGCGGAACGTGCTGATCTTGTGGGGGAGTATATCGGTCATACAGCGCAAAAGACGAGAGATTTAATAAAAAAGGCCATGGGAGGTATTTTGTTTATTGATGAGGCGTATTCTTTAGCGCGGGGGGGAGAGAAGGATTTTGGGAAGGAAGCTATTGATACACTTGTGAAGCATATGGAAGATAAGCAGCACGGTTTTGTATTAATTTTAGCTGGATATTCAAGAGAGATGAATCATTTTCTTTCATTAAATCCAGGGTTACAATCTCGTTTTCCGTTTATTATTGAATTTGCGGATTACTCGGTAAATCAGCTGTTGGAAATTGGAAAGAGAATGTATGAGGAGCGTGAATATCAGTTATCTAAAGAAGCGGAGTGGAAATTTCGAGATCATTTACATGCGGTAAAGTATTCGTCGCAAATTACATCGTTTAGTAATGGGCGATACGTACGGAATATTGTTGAAAAATCGATTCGTACACAAGCTATGCGATTGTTACAAGAGGATACGTATGATAAATATGATTTAATTGGGATATCAAGTATGGATTTAATGCTTGAAGAGGAGACGCACAGTACGTAAACTGTGCGTCTGTTTTTATGCATAAGTTCGTTTACTCTTTTTTTGCTTTTTCTTGGTGAGTTTTATGAAGACTTTCCATTTTAGCGCTCTTTTCGTGCGCTGAATTTGGATCATGTCCAAATTGGTTTACTGAGCTTTTTTGAGCTCCTTTATTAACATGGTTTGTCATTTGCATTCACCTCGCTTTAAAAATTAGTATAAACATTATGTAAAGAAAAACTCGTTAGAAAAGAAAAACCTCTTTACGATATGTAAAGAGGTTAGATTGCTATTTATGCATTGAGCGCTCCTTTGTATCGATGCGTCTATGTGGTAAATGCCATTTGTAATGAATAGAAACCATGCGGAAGCAAACAATTAAAATGAATAAGGTGTATAGAGCCCAATCGCTAACGATGACTTTAGCGCCAATCAAAAAACCGGCTAAAATCGTCCAAAACGCATATACATCAGCTCGAAGGACGAGAGGTTTTCTACGTGCTAAAAGATCACGAATAATACCGCCGCCAATGCCAGTTAAAACAGCAGCTACAATTGTAGCGCTAATTGGTAAATTTAATTTTTGGGCGTATAGAGCTCCTTGTACGGCGAACGCTGATAAGCCGATGGCATCTGTGATGTTTTCCCACTTTTTCCAATGCTTAATTAATTTATTAGGAAAAAGAAAAATGATTGTCATTGATAATAGTGCGATTTGGAATAACATGTCTTGTTGCCAAAACGCGACGATTGGATAACCGATTAATAAATTACGAAGGGCACCTCCCCCAAATGCGGTTGCCATTCCTAAAATATATACCCCGAAAATATCATAATCCTCTTCCATTGCAACAATGGCTCCGCTTAGTGCGAAAGCGATTGTGCCTATGATGCTAAAAATCTCCCATGCCATGAATTTTCTCCCCCGCTAACTAGATGAAATGTGCTTCCTCTGCTATTATATTAGAAGGTTTAAATTTCGAAAAGGATGAGTGAACATATTTGATGGAAGAAAAAGAAAAAATCATATTAGTTGGCTGTCAATTGCCACAAGATGATGATGAAAAATTTATGCATTCCATGAAAGAGCTTGCATCGCTAGCGAAAACTGCGCGAGCGGAAGTGTTAGTATCAACGACGCAAAAGCGCCCGAAGTTTCATCCGGCGACTTATATAGGAAAAGGTAAACTAGAAGAGCTTGCAGCGTTGACGGAAGAATTAGAACCAGCTGTTATTGTTTTTAATAATGAGTTAACACCAAGTCAAATTCGGAATTTATCTTCAGTATTAGATGCGAGAGTGATTGACCGAACGCAGTTAATACTAGATATTTTTGCGCAACGTGCGAAATCGAGAGAGGGTAAGCTTCAAGTAGAATTAGCTCAATTGCAATATACAATGCCGCGCCTTATGGGACAAGGTCTTGCTTTATCACGTCTTGGTGGTGGAATTGGTACAAGGGGACCAGGAGAGACGAAGCTTGAGACAGATCGTCGTCATATTCGATCTCGTATTGATGAAATAAAGAGACAACTTGCGGTTGTTGTGGAGCATCGAAAGAGATATCGTGAGAGAAGAAAAGATAATAAAGTGTTTCAAGTTGCGTTAATTGGGTATACAAATGCAGGAAAATCTACGTTGTTTAATAGATTAACGGAAGCTGATACGTTTGAAGAAAACTTATTGTTTGCAACGCTAGATCCGACGACAAGAAAGATGCCGTTACCTTCTGGTTATACAGTGCTTTTGACTGATACGGTTGGTTTTATACAAGATTTACCTACGTCACTAATTGCTGCTTTTCGATCTACGTTAGAAGAAGCTGGGGAAGCGGATGTTATTTTACATGTTGTTGATTCTGCAGATCCTAATTATGTAGGGCATGAGCAGACAGTAAAACAATTATTGTCGGACCTTGAAATTAATCGTATTCCTATTATTACGTTATATAATAAAAAAGATAAATTGCATCAAAACTTCATTCCATTTCCGAAAAGTGATTTCTTAATGACTAGTGCTTTTGAAGAAAGTGATTTATTGCGTATAAAAGAAGCGCTAGAAACGAAGATGAAGGAAGAAATGGATGATTATCAAGTGGAAATCCCTCCGAGTGAAGGTAGGTTATTAACGCTTTTAAAGACAGAAACAATATTAACTAAAATGGAGTTTCTAGAAGATAAATTTGTATATGATTGTACAGGGTATATATTTGCTCATTCATCGCTTAAGGGGCAATTAAAGAGATTTTTAGTGGAAGAAGGAGAAAATAATGTTTGATCGTTTGAAAAATGGAGAAAAAATTGCTCCAATCGTAAAAGAAGTAGAAAGTCAAATTACAGAAGTACATAAACGTGTGGATGAGGTGATTGAGAGTAACCAATTTCGTGTATTAGAAAGTTTTCGTAAACACAAAATTAGCGATTCGCATTTTATTCCGACGACAGGTTATGGTTATGATGATATTGGTCGTGACACGTTAGAAAAAGTATATGCTGATGTATTTGGGGCAGAAGCGGGTCTTGTTCGTCCGCAAATTATTTCAGGTACTCACGCAATTTCGACAGCTCTATTCGGTATTTTACGTCCAGGAGATGAACTGCTATACATAACAGGAAAACCATATGATACGTTAGAAGAAATCGTTGGTGTACGCGGAAAAGGTGTAGGCTCATTTAAAGAATATAATATTGGTTATAACGCAGTTCCGTTAACTGAAGAGGGATTTGTGGACTTTGAAGCTGTTGCAGCTGCGATCCATAGTAATACGAAGATGATTGGTATTCAGCGTTCAAAAGGATATGCTACTCGTCCATCGTTTACTGTTTCACAAATTAAAGAGATGATTGTGTTTGTGAAAGAGATTAAACCTGATGTTGTTGTATTTGTAGATAACTGCTATGGCGAATTTATTGAAGAAGAAGAGCCATGTCATGTTGGTGCGGACTTAATGGCAGGCTCTCTTATTAAGAATCCTGGCGGTGGAATTGTTAAAACTGGTGGTTACATTGTTGGTAAAGAGCAGTATGTTGAAGCGTGTGCATATCGTCTAACATCTCCAGGAATCGGTGCGGAAGCAGGGGCATCTTTATACAGTTTGCAAGAAATGTATCAAGGTTTCTTCTTAGCGCCGCATGTAGCGGGACAAGCGCTAAAAGGTGCGATTTTTACAGCTGCATTTTTAGAAAAGTTAGGGATGAATACATCACCAGCTTGGAATGCACCAAGAACAGATTTAATTCAGTCTGTTCAATTTGATGATAAAGATCGTATGATTGCGTTCTGTCAAGCGATTCAATATGCATCTCCAATTAATTCTCATTTCACTCCATATGCAAACTATATGCCGGGTTATGAAGATGATGTAATTATGGCTGCGGGGACGTTTATTCAAGGTGCAAGTATTGAGCTGTCGGCTGATGGTCCGATTCGTCCGCCTTATGTTGCTTACGTGCAAGGTGGGTTAACTTATTCGCATGTAAAGATTGCGATTTGTTCTGCGATTGATGCGTTAATTGAAAAAAAACTATTAACAATTTCTTAAAGGAAAGCTGTCGATTTCGGCAGCTTTTTTCGTGTTAAAGTAATGATTTGTACCATTAGAAAAAAAACGAAAAAATTTACAAAAAAATCATGTAAGAAAAGCTAACATCTATTGACACTAAACATAACATGGTATAAAATGAGAAACAGTTAAGGCGAAGGAGGAACTGAAACAATGAAAGAAGATAGACGTTCTGCTCCGCTGTTTCCAATTGGTATTGTAATGGATTTAACACAATTATCTGCACGTCAAATTCGCTACTATGAAGAGCATAATCTTATTTTTCCAACCCGTACAAAAGGGAATCGTAGATTATTTTCATTTAACGATGTAGATAAATTGTTGGAAATTAAAGATTTGTTAGATCAAGGCTTAAATATGGCCGGAATTAAACAAGTATTGCAAATGAAAGAAAATCAAACAGAAGCAGTGAAAGTAAAAGAAGAAACGAAAGAAATTTCAAAATCCGAGCTTCGCAAAATTCTTCGAGATGAACTACAACATACAGGTAGATTTAATCGGACCTCATTGCGACAAGGTGACATTTCAAGGTTTTTTCACTAAAGATAACTGATTCTGAAGGTGTTTAGAGGGACTAAGGAGGAATTTATAATGGCTAGGTACACAAAAGAAGATATTTTCCGTTTGGCGAAAGAAGAGAATGTAAAGTATATCCGTCTGCAATTTACGGACCTTTTAGGGGTAATTAAAAACGTAGAAATTCCAGTGAGCCAATTAACAAAAGCTCTTGATAACAAAATGATGTTTGATGGATCTTCTATTGAAGGTTTCGTACGTATTGAAGAATCTGATATGTATTTATATCCGGATTTAGATACTTGGGTAATTTTCCCTTGGACAGCTGAAAAAGGTAAAGTAGCTCGTTTAATCTGTGATATTTACAATGCTGATGGTACTCCATTTGATGGCGACCCACGTAACAACTTAAAGCGTGTGTTAAAAGAAATGGAAGCATTAGGATTCTCAGATTTCAATCTTGGACCAGAGCCAGAATTCTTCCTATTTAAAGTTGATGAAAAAGGAAATCCAACACTGGAATTGAACGATAACGGTGGATACTTCGACCTTGCGCCGATGGATCTAGGGGAAAACTGTCGTCGTGATATCGTTCTTGAACTTGAAGAAATGGGCTTTGAAATTGAAGCATCTCACCATGAGGTTGCGCCAGGTCAACATGAAATTGACTTTAAATATGCAAATGCAATTCGCTCATGTGATGACATTCAAACATTCAAGCTTGTTGTAAGAACGATTGCTCGTAAACATGGTTTACACGCAACATTTATGCCGAAACCATTATACGGTGTGAACGGTTCAGGTATGCACTGTAACTTATCACTATTTAAAAATGGTGCGAACGTATTCTTCGATCAAAACGGTGATTTACAATTAAGTGATGATGCTCGTCACTTCATCGCAGGTATTTTAAAACATGCGCCAGCATTTACAGCGGTAGCAAACCCAACTGTAAACTCTTACAAGCGTTTAGTACCTGGATATGAAGCTCCATGTTACGTAGCATGGTCTGCACAAAACCGTAGTCCATTAGTGCGTATCCCTGCATCTCGTGGTATTAGCACACGCGTAGAAGTACGTAGTGTTGACCCAGCTGCAAACCCGTATTTAGTAATGGCTACATTATTAGCAGCAGGTCTTGATGGAATTAAAAATAAATTAACTCCACCAGCTGCAGTAGACCGTAACATCTACGTAATGACAAAAGAAGAGCGTGAAGAAGCAGGTATCGTTGACTTACCAGCAACATTAGCGCAAGCGTTAGTTACTTTACAATCTAATGAAATCGTATGTGGCGCATTAGGTGATCATTTACTTGAGCACTTCATTGAAGCAAAAGAAATTGAGTGGGATATTTTCCGCACGCAAGTTCATCAATGGGAACGCGATCAATATATGTCTCTATACTAAGAGAGAAAAAAGCCTTGATACTACGGTATCAGGGCTTTTTTTATTTATGGGCAAATATAAAGGCTTGTGAAATGAATTGGATGGGTGCCCGCAAAAAGTCATGTGGATTATTTAAAATGCGTGCTAGCTATGAATGAAAATGTGGAAGTTGAAATATGGTGTGGATGTATTTAATTCGAAAATTAAGTATTGAAAAATATAGTACCTTGCAATAAACAGTACTGAGTGGTATATTATGGATAAAATAGCTACCGTTTATTGAACAGTACTAAAATGAGAAAGGGGGATTGTCCTTGAACGTTCAGTTTAAAAAAGGAGTGTTAGAACTGTGTGTATTGGCACTTGTAAAACGTAAGGATTGTTATGGATATGAACTTGTTCAGCAAATCTCTAATAAATTTTTAATATCGGAAGGTTCTGTATATCCGTTATTACGTCGTTTAACGAAAGAGGGATATTTTCAAACGTATTTAAAAGAATCCACGGAAGGACCGCCCCGTAAATATTATCAACTAACAGAGCAAGGAGAGATGCAACTTACTTTATTAGTAACAGAGTGGCGTGATTTTGCTAAAGGTGTTCAAGAAATTATTGAAGGGGTGGAATGGGATGAGTAAAGAGCAGTTTCTTAAAGAATTATCAAGTCATCTTAGAAAGTTACCAGAAGAAGAGCGGCAAGATATTTTATTTGATTATGAAGAGCACTTTCAGTTTGGGATGGAAGAGGGGAAAACTGAATCAGAAATAATAAAGGGACTTGGCTCTCCGAAAGTAATTGCGAAAGACTTACTTGCGATGTATCGATTTGATGAAATGAAAAAAGATCCGTCGACTTCAAATGTGACAAGAGCTGTCATGGCAGCGGTTGGACTTAGTTTGTTTAATTTTATTATTGTGTTAGGCCCTTTAGTTGCAATTATAGCTTTTATATTTTCCTTTTGGGTCGGTGGGATTGCTAGTGTAGTGACACCATTTTTCGTTATTGTAAAAGTATTTATGGGCACTTTTATATGGTTGGACCTTTTCGTTAGTATAACGTTTGTCGGAGTAGGTTTGTTGTTATGTATTGTAGCTTATTATAGTACGAAGTGGTTTAAAAGATTATGTGTACGCTATGTAGTCTGGAACTTCAAAATGATAAAAGGGGAGTAGATGATGAAAAAGATATTATTAGTAGCTATCGCTTGTATCATTATTGGAGTAATAGGGATTTCACAAACATATGAAAAAGCAGTACAAACTGCAGAAAAAGGAGATAAAGAGGACGTAATTAAAAACGAAACGCTAAAAAATGTAGAAGTTAAGTTAGATGCAGGAGATATTGTTGTCCAAAAATCTCCTGATTCCTCTTTTTATGTAAAGCAAAAAGGAGACGTAAGTAAACAGGAGATTCGTATTGCTGAAGATGGTGATACATTAAAAATCATAGGGGAAATAGAAAAAGGTGTTTCATTTGATTTTTCATTTTACAATTTCGGATTTCAAACGCCTACATTGACTATATTAGTACCTGAACGTTCTTATCAAGAGATAAAAGTAAATTCATCCGCTGGACAAATAGAAATAAGTAATGTGAAAAGTGACCGCGTAAGTGTTGAAACACTCGCCGGAGAAGTGGATTTGAAACATGTAACAGCAAAGAGTGTGGAGGGGTCTACAAAAGCTGGTGAGGTGAATTTTAAAAAAGTAATAGGGAAAGTAACAGCAAAAACGGCTAGTGGGGATATAGATATTATTGATCATGATTCTAAATATGATTTAGAGGTAAGTTCAACTGCTGGAGATGTAGATATTACTTTATTGGAAAAACCACAAGATGCAGTTATAACTGGGCAAACTGCTGCTGGAGACGTGACAATTTTTAATGAAGACAATAAAAATATAACGATTGGTAATGGTAGTAAAAAGATTAGCGGTAAAACCGCTGCTGGAGATGTTACTATTGAAACGCGTTAATAATTAATGAAACGCATTCTTTTGAATGAACGGAAATCTATCAAAATATAAAAAGAAGATAATTCCCTATATAAATAAGGGAATTATCTTCTTTTTATTATTTTTAATGTAAATCACGATATACGCCAATTACTTTTCCAATAACTGACACTTGTTTTAAAATAATAGGTTCTAGTGAAGAGTTTTCCGGTTGTAGACGGAAATGATCTTTTTCTTTATAGAAACGTTTAACAGTTGCTTCGTTATCTTCTGTTAAAGCAACTACAATTTCACCGTTGTATGCAGACTGTTGTTGGCGAACAACAACTAAATCACCATCAAAGATACCGGCTTCAATCATGCTATCTCCAGAAATGCGTAACATAAACACTTGATCTGCTCCAGCAACGATACTAGCTGGAAGTGGGAAGTGATCTTCTACACTTTCGACTGCTGTAATCGGTAAACCGGCAGTAACTTTTCCGATGATTGGAACTTGAATAACAGATTGTGTTTCCGTTCGGTTGTCACCTAAAATTTCAATTGCGCGTGGTTTTGTTGGATCGCGTCGAATATATCCCTTTTCTTCTAGTCGTGATAAATGTCCGTGCACTGTAGAACTAGAAGCAAGGCCGACTGCTTGACCGATTTCACGTACGGAAGGTGGATATCCTTTTTCTTGTACTTTTAGCTTAATAAAGTCGAGAATGTCTTGCTGGCGTTTCGTTAACTTTTCCATGTTTTCTAACACCTCGTTTTCTTTCATTTTTCTTATTATTAAGTATAACATGCGAAAAAACATTCTACAAACATAAGTTCGAACGAAAGGCAAATTTATGATACACTATAAGGAAAATATAGTGAGAAAGAAGGGTTCAAAATGAATGCAATTATTTATGCACGTGTGAGCACAACAAAAGAAGAACAGGAAACATCATTATTGCGTCAAAAAGATGAATTATTGCATTTAGCTGAGCGCTATCAAATGGATGTTACAAAGGTAATTGAGGAGCAGGCTAGCGGTTATACAATTGAACGTGATGGCATATTAGAAGTGCTAGATACAATTCGAGATGAACAAGTTGATGTACTACTTATACAAGATGAAACGCGTCTTGGTAGAGGAAATGCAAAGATTGCATTAATGCATTGTTTACATAAAGAGGGGATAAAAGTTTATACGCACACGCATAGTGGTGAATTACAGCTTTCAGATTCTGATTCGATGGTGCTAAATATAATTGGGATCGTTGAAGAGTATCAAAGAAAGATCCACAATTTAAAAATTAAACGTGGCATGCAAAGAGCAGTGGAGAAAGGATTTCGTCCAGAAAATAATTTAAAAAATCGTCATTTAAGCGTAGGACGTGAGAAAAAAGAAGTGCCAATTGAGGAAATTGTACGTTTGCGCCGGAATGAATTAACTTTTGAAGAAATTGCAGCAACACTTCGTGGTTTTGGTCATGATGTTTCAAAAGCAACTGTACATCGAAGGTATGTAGAATATACAAAGCAATTGCTTGATAAAGAGGACTAACTATTGTATGATAATAATCAGTTTTGAGTAGAAGGGGGATTCGAGATGCCAAGTCAAGAACTCATTGAACGCATTAACTTCTTAGCGAAAAAAGCAAAAGCTGAAGGCTTAACTGAAGAAGAACAACGTGAGCGCCAATCGCTTCGTGAACAATATTTAAAAGGATTTCGTCAAAATATGTTAAACGAATTAAAAGGAATTAAAGTCGTTAACGAAGAAGGCACGGACGTTACACCGGCGAAATTAAAAGCTTTAAAAAAGCAGGATAATGCAAAATTAAATTAAAAGATGGGCATAGCCCATCTTTTTTTATTTGTTAAAATTGTTATTTAATAACTTTCCAGTTTTCATTTTTTGTTGCTTCTATCCTTTTATGCTTCAATATATAGTTAGCGATAAGTTCAGACATATCTGTTGGTATGTCTTTTACTACTGGTTTATTTTGAAACATAAAGAAGTTCCCGCCACCGCTTGCACGATAATTATTCATAACAACGTCATATTCTTCATTCATATTAAGAGGAGCGCCTTTATACTGCAAAGACTCTACTCTCTCTCCAATTGGTTTTGAAATGTTTAATACATACGAAATCCCTTCCCACATATCGTAATTATAGTGTTGTGGTTTTGGTTCTATATAGGTAGGGTTTACGATGATGGTTCCATCTGCTTTTAATGTGAAATAAGAAGCAGAGAGTTCGAGAGCATCTTTTATATCCGCTCCGGTTATTCTAATTACTTTTAATGTATTTGGATAAATATAATTAGAAACGATGTCACGCATTGTTACATGTTTCGGGAAACCTGGAGATGTATTATGAAACAAACTTGTACAAGAAATTGAAACATTAGCTATATCCATCTGTATTTTATTTATGAATTCAATAAAAGGATGGTCTTGCAAACGTGTTTGCATAGCATCGGAAATTTGCATATCCCCATAAATTATTCCAATAGGTTTATCAAGCCAATTTTGTGTTTTTTCTTCATAATTGGCAACCAAGGAAAGAACATCTTGGTCTGCCACAATTCCTTGTACAGGCAATAACTCTGAATAACTCTCTTTTTTCACCCATTTTTGTTCTGCTTTTTCGAATGTTACTGTTACTTTTCCAACTGAGTGTCCATTGCATCCGGTCTGTAAAATTGTTACACCATTAATCACGGTGTGAGCGATTTCTCGGTGTTGGTGGCCTGTTAGTAAAATATCTATGCCTTCAATTTCATGGCACATTGCATATCCTTGGTTTTCACCTGTTAAAACTTCAGTCGGTACTCCGGTTTGTAAATCACGTTCAAATCCCCCGTGATAGGCTACGACTAGTAAATCTGGTTTTTCATGTTTACGGATGTAAGAAACCCATTTTTTTGTTGTTTCAAATGCATCTTCAAATTGTAAATCTTTAATATGATGTGCTTGTTCCCAATGGGGGATGTAATGCGTTGTCACCCCTAAAATAGCAATTTTTATATTTGATTCAATATGTTTTATTATATATGGTTTCCCGAAATAAGGTTCTTTTCTGTTTTTATCTAAAATGTTTGCTGATAGATAAGGGGAATTTGCAGTAGTCACAGCATTATTTAATATATCCATTCCGTAATTAAATTCATGATTTCCGATAATTGCAATGTCATACTCTAAGTAGTTGGCTAATAAGGACATTGGGTTTTCCATATCTTTTTCGTATGTAGCGTAATGATAAGTAAATGGTGTTCCTTGAATGAAGTCCCCGTTATCAATCAGAAGAACGTTTGCATTTTGAGAACGTTCTTTTTTTATGAGAGTAGAAATTTTAGCTAAACCAATTTCTGCTTTGGAGTTATCTTGGTAGTGAATTGGATACACAGTACCATGTACATCGCTTGTTAATAAAATATTTAAAGTTACAATTTGATTTTGATTCAACGCCATTCACCTTTTCTATTGTTATCTTTCAATTAATCATATCAAATATATGAAAAGAATTTTAATGTGAATGTATAGAATGTATAAAGATTCTGTAAATAAGAAATTATTTGTAAAAATATGTGATATATTTCTTCATGTTTATGGAAGGTTATTTTATAACAACGAAAAATGGAGGCATTAACATGTTGAAAAAAGTTTTTGCAATGAGCACAACAGTTGTACTAGCAGCGGGATTATTAAGTGGATGTGGAACGAAGGAATCAAGTGCAAGTAAAAATGAAGATACGAAAAAAGGTTATGTACCGAAGACGCTAAATGTTCAATTTGTTCCTTCTCAAAATGCAGATACGTTAGAGGCGAAGGCAAAACCATTGGAAAAGCTATTAAGTGATAAATTAAACATTCCGGTAAAAGTTAGTATTTCAACGAATTACAATACAATTGTAGAAGCGATGGCATCTAAGCAAGTAGATGTAGGTTTTTTACCTCCAACAGCGTATGTGTTAGCGCATGAGAAAAAGGCTGCAAACGTAATTTTACAGGCGCAACGTTTTGGGGTAGATGATGAAACTGGAGCTCCCACAAAGGATTTAGTAGATGTTTATAAATCAGAGTTTGTTGTTAAGAAAGATTCTAATATTAATAGTGTAAAAGATTTAAAAGGTAAAAAAATTGGCTATCAAGATGTAACATCATCAGCGGGTTATGTATGGCCTGCGGCTGTATTGTTAAAAGAGGGAATCGATCCGCTAAAGGATGTGAAACCTGTTACATTAAAAGGTCATGATCAGTCACTTATTGCTCTTTTAAATGGTGATGTAGATGCAGCTGTTGTATTCCAAGATGCTCGCAATATTGTAAAAAAAGATTATCCGAATATATTCGATCAAACGAAAATAGTAAAATTTACGGAGAAAATTCCAAACGATACGATTTCTGTACGTTCTGATTTAGATGCAGAGTGGAGCAAGAAATTACAGGATGCTTTCATTGAAATAGGAAAGAATGAGGAAGGGCACAAAATCATTAAAGAAGTATACTCACATGAAGGATACGTTAAATCTGATGATAGTAAATTTGATATCGTTCGTGAATATGGAAAGAAAGTGAAAACGCAATAATACATATGGAAATGGCGACTAACTGGAAAGTGTGTGATTTCAGTTAGTTTGCCGTTTTTCAGTTATTGATAATACATAGAAGGTAGGTAAGATGTGTGATAGAGTTTCGAAATGTTTCCAAAGTGTATCCGAATGGTACAAAAGGATTGAATAATATAAACTTGAAAATTCAAAAAGGTGAGTTTGTTGTAATGGTCGGGCTATCCGGGGCTGGAAAATCTACACTTCTCAGATCGGTAAATCGCCTTCATGAGATCACAGAAGGAGAAATCATTATTGAAGGGGAGTCTATTACTGCTGCAAAAGGAAAAGGATTACGACGCATGCGCCGAGATATTGGTATGATTTTTCAAAGCTTTAACCTTGTGAAGCGATCAACGGTACTGAAGAATGTATTAGCTGGGCGGGTTGGATATCATTCTACATTGCGTACAACGTTAGGTCTGTTTCCGAAAGAGGATGTGGAGCTTGCATTCCAGGCGCTGAATAGAGTGAATATCTCAGAAAAAGCATATGCACGAGCTGATGAATTATCAGGGGGACAACAGCAACGTGTATCAATTGCTAGAGCATTGGCACAAGAAGCGAAAATCATATTGGCAGATGAGCCTGTTGCTTCGTTAGATCCTCTGACAACAAAGCAAGTAATGGATGATTTGAAGAAAATTAATGAAGATTTTGGAATTACGACAATTGTAAACTTACATTCTATTGATTTAGCGAGGCAATATGCTACTCGTATTATTGGATTACATGCTGGTGAAATTGTTTTTGATGGATTAGTAGAAGAGGCAACGGATGAAAAATTCGCTGAAATTTATGGGGACGTAGCTCAGAAAAGCGCATTATTAGAGGTGGCAGCTAAATGAATGAAGTGAAGATATATTCGAAATCGATACCGAAGCCGCCGAGTAAATTGAAACATATGTTAACGGTTATTTTAGTTATTTTACTGTTGTGGGGTAGTAGTGTACAGGTCGACGCATCATTTTCAAAACTAGTAGTTGGTTTTCCGAATATGATGGATTTATTGAAGGAAATGGTGCCACCAGATTGGAGTTATTTTCAAATTATTACAACAGCAATGTTAGATACAATACGTATGGCGATTATTGGAACGACTTTAGGGGCGATTTTAGCCATTCCACTTGCACTATTTGCGGCAAGTAATGTATTTACTAGTGTATTTTTGTACAGTCCAGCTCGATTGATTTTAAATTTTATACGAACAATACCAGATTTATTATTAGCGGCTATTTTTGTAGCGATTTTTGGAATAGGACCACTTCCAGGTATTTTGGCTCTTACTTGTTTCTCCGTTGGACTCGTAGCGAAATTATTGTATGAGTCAATTGAATCAATTGATCCAGGTCCATTAGAAGCAATGACAGCTGTAGGAGCGAATAAGGTGCAATGGATAGTTTATGGGGTCATTCCGCAAGTGAAAGCGCACTTCGTCTCCTATGTACTTTATACATTTGAGGTGAATGTACGTGCAGCAGCTGTTCTAGGTTTAGTAGGAGCAGGTGGGATTGGATTATATTATGATCGTACACTTGGATTTTTACAATATCAACAAACTGCTTCTATTATTATTTATACCCTTGTTGTTGTATTGCTAATTGATTATATAAGTACATTGTTGCGGGAGAAATTATAATGAGTAAAACGATGATAATCATACCAAAACCGAAGAAACTGAGTGTAAATCGCTGGATTATTTTTATAGCACTTACAGTTGTATATGTATGGGCCTTTTCAGGAGTCCCGTTAGAGGGAATAAAGAATACGGCGGGAGAAATTACAAAAGCCATTATGACAGGCGTATTGAACCCAGATTGGTCGTATGTATCTTTGCCAGATGGTGAAGATTTATTACACGGTTTAATTGATACGTTGGCAATTGCGATATTAGGTACATTTATTTCTGCTTTTTTATCTGTTCCATTTGCTTTTTGGGCGGCAACGAATATGAGTAGTGGAAAATTAACTTCAGGAACTGGGAAATTTGTACTTAGTTTTGTTCGTACATTTCCTGAATTAGTTATGGCTCTTTTATTTATAAAAGCTGTTGGTCCAGGCTCTTTTGCCGGAGTTCTAGCTTTAGGGTTACACTCTATCGGAATGTTAGGGAAACTATATTCGGAAGGAATTGAAAATATAGATAAGGGACCGACGGAAGCGTTAATAGCAACGGGTGCAAATCGGTTTCAAATACTTTGGTATGCCGTATTACCACAAGTGTTACCGGATTTTCTATCGTATACGTTATACAGGTTTGAAATTAATGTACGATCCGCTGCGATTTTAGGTGTTATTGGAGCAGGTGGTATTGGTACGCCATTAATTTTTGCACTTAGTTCACGTAATTGGTCTCGTGTGGGAATTATTTTATTAGGTATCATTTTAATGGTAATTATAATTGATTTTATTTCAAGTTCTATTCGTAAGCGGATTATTTAATTTGTTTTAAAAGCATCTAATTCAGATGCTTTTTTGTATTTTTAAAGGTTATCAAAAAAGAGATATATCAGAAATTAGTATATGTGTATAAATATACAGATAATTATCTTTATTTTTAAAATAAAAACAATTAAAAAGTATGTCATATTGAATGCCCATACATTCCCTGAATCACTGTATTTTTTATGAAAAATCAAAAAAACATCAACATATTTGTCGATACATGTTGTATAATCTTGCGTGGGAAGCTATCATATAAATGTATAAAACGTTTACTAACATACGCGAAGGGAAGAATAGCATGTCACATTCAATCGAACAACTTTCTATCAACACGATTCGCACATTATCCATTGATGCGATTGAAAAAGCAAACTCTGGTCACCCAGGAATGCCAATGGGTGCAGCACCAATGGCTTATACATTATGGACTCAATTTATGAAACACAATCCAAATAACCCAACGTGGTTTAACCGCGATCGTTTCGTATTATCTGCAGGTCATGGTTCAATGTTACTATACAGCCTACTTCATCTATCTGGTTATGACTTAACAATGGATGATTTAAAGAACTTCCGTCAATGGGGAAGCAAAACTCCAGGACATCCTGAGTACGGTCACACAGCAGGTGTAGACGCAACAACTGGTCCACTTGGACAAGGTATTGCAACTGCTGTTGGTATGGCGATGGCTGAAAGACATTTAGCGGCTAAATACAACCGTGATGCGTATAATGTAGTAGATCATCATACATACGCTATTTGTGGTGATGGAGATTTAATGGAAGGCGTTTCTGCTGAAGCATCTTCATTAGCTGCTCATTTACAATTAGGTCGTCTTGTAGTACTTTACGATTCAAACGATATTTCATTAGATGGCGATTTAAATCGTTCATTCTCTGAAAGTGTAGAAGATCGTTACAAAGCATACGGGTGGCAAGTAATCCGTGTTGAGGATGGAAACGATATTGAAGCAATCGCAAAAGCAATTGAAGAAGCGAAAGCTGACGAAAAACGCCCAACGCTAATTGAAGTAAGAACGACAATTGGTTTCGGTTCTCCAAACAAATCAGGAAAATCAGCTTCACATGGTTCTCCACTTGGTGTAGACGAAACAAAATTAACGAAAGAAGCATACGCTTGGACTGCTGAACAAGACTTCCATGTAGCAGAAGAAGTATATGACAACTTCCGTAAAACAGTACAAGATGTTGGTGAAACGACGCAAGCTGCGTGGAACACGATGCTCGGTGAATATGCACAAGCATATCCAGAATTAGCAAACGAACTGCAAGCAGCAATGAACGGTCTTCTTCCAGAAGGTTGGGAACAAAGCTTACCAACTTATGAATTAGGATCAAAAGCAGCAACACGTAATTCTTCAGGTGCTGTAATTAATGCAATTGCAGAGTCTGTACCATCATTCTTTGGTGGATCAGCTGACCTTGCTGGTTCTAACAAAACATATATGAATAACGAAAAAGACTTCACAAGAGCTGATTACAGCGGTAAAAACATTTGGTACGGTGTTCGTGAGTTTGCGATGGGTGCAGCAATGAACGGTATTGCACTACATGGCGGTTTAAAAACTTACGGTGGTACGTTCTTCGTATTCTCTGACTACTTACGTCCAGCAATTCGCCTTGCAGCATTAATGCAATTGCCTGTAACGTATGTATTCACACATGATAGTATCGCTGTTGGTGAAGATGGTCCAACACATGAGCCGGTTGAACAATTAGCAGCACTTCGTGCAATGCCAAACGTTTCTGTTATTCGTCCAGCAGACGGTAACGAATCAGTTGCAGCTTGGAGACTAGCTCTAGAATCAACAAAAACACCAACTGCATTAGTGTTAACTCGTCAAGATCTTCCAACATTAGAAGGTGCAAAAGACGATACTTATGAAAAAGTAGCAAAAGGTGCATATGTAGTTTCTGCAAGCAAGAAAGAAACTGCTGATGTAATCTTAATTGCAACTGGATCTGAAGTAAGCTTAGCAATCGAAGCGCAAAAAGCTCTAGCAGCAGACGGCGTTGATGCAGCTGTTGTTAGCATGCCATCTATGGATCGCTTTGAAGCTCAAACTGCTGAGTACAAAGAATCTGTACTACCAAAAGCAGTAACGAAACGTTTCGCAATTGAAATGGGTGCTACAATGGGATGGCACCGTTATGTAGGTCTTGATGGAGATGTACTAGGTATTGACACATTCGGTGCTTCTGCTCCTGGTGAGAAGATTATGGAAGAGTATGGATTTACTGTAGAGAACGTTGTTCGTAAAGTAAAAGAAATGCTTTAATGATTTTAGAAAAATCTCTCCAGCATGGGGAGATTTTTCTATGTAATTGAGTTTTTTCGACAGGAAAAGTTTTTTCTCTCTCCGTAGTCAGACAATCATTGCAAATCTTCTCTTATATAATGTAGGGAAAAGGTTGTCCAGATCGGGAGGGGAAAAATGAAAACGTATGAATTGTATTTAATTCAAGAGGATATTGCGAAAGCTTACTTTGGTCGTGAATATTTGTTTTTTGATTTATTTGCTCGATTTTCAGAATCTGGGTTCCTTTCGGAGAAGAAAGTATTATATAAACAAATGACGTATATTACGATGCCGTTACAAGTAATGAAAATTCATCATAAATTAGAACAAGCTTTGCGTGTTCTTGGTAAATATGAAAGAACAAATCATACTCATACGCTTTATACAGGAGCCGAATACGGAGAAATAATGGTGAAACCACAATATATTCGAATAAATACTTCTGGAAATGTATCCATGGAAACAACTTTCTTTGAGGTGCTTAGAAAGTGTGAGTTAACATTTTTAGCGATGGATTATGAAAATAAAAAGTACGGTTGGTTAAATCCTCTCAAACAAGTACGAACATATGTGTAAAAAATGTCGAATAGTATCTTGTCTTATTGAAAAGGTTTTAGTACACTGTAAGGTAGACAACATGAAGGAGGAAAAGATATGCCAATGTGGTTAGGTATTCTAGTGGGCGTAGTAGCACTAGTAGCAGGCGTGGCGTTAGGATTTTTCATTGCCCGCAAATACATGATGAATTACTTACAAAAAAATCCACCAATTAACGAACAAATGTTAAAAATGATGATGATGCAAATGGGACAAAAACCTTCCCAAAAGAAAATCAATCAAATGATGAGCGCGATGAACAAGCAACAAACGAAATAAGCGCCAAAGGGCACTCTTACCGAGTGCCCTTTTCTTTTGGTTATAAAACATATTTAAAACTTTCAAATATTCTGTATTTTTGTTACACTGAAAACATCGCTCATTTTAAGGGAGGAGGATAAATATGAAAGTGTTTTTTAATTTAGCTTGGTTTTTTAAGCAAGAAAAACGAGCGTACATAATCGGAATTATTATGTTATTTGGTGTCGCACTTCTTGAACTTGTAGCGCCAAGAGTACTAGGGATTGTAGTAGATGAAATTAATAGTGGAACATTAACGTCTGAAAAATTGTTGAACGGGGTTATTCTATTAGTAGTTGTAGGAATTATGATGTATATATTACGTTACTTATGGCGTATTATGATTTTTGGATCTTCTTTAAAACTAGCTCGTCAACTGCGAAAGAATCTATATGAACATTTTACTAAGATGAGCCCATCTTTTTATCAATCACGTCGCACAGGCGATTTGATGGCACATGCGACAAATGATATTCAGGCAATTCAGCAAACTGCGGGGGCAGGTGTTTTAACACTCGTTGATTCATTAGCTGTTGGAGGATGTGTACTCGTAGCGATGGGATTTACAATTAGTTGGAAGTTAACGTTATTAAGTTTAATTCCGATGCCAATTGTAGCTATTTCTACAAATTATTATGGAACTTTATTGCATAGAAGATTTCATAAGGCACAGCAATCGTTTTCTGAAATCAATGATAAAGTACAAGAAAGTATGAGTGGGATGAAGGTAATTCGCTCACTTGGACAAGAGAAAGAGGATTTACAAGCGTTTCGGAAGAAATCTGAAGATGTCGTACATAAAAATATGCTAGTTGCACGTATTGACTCGTTATTCGATCCAACGATTTCCCTAATTGTCGGATTTTCATTTTTGATCGCAATTTGTTACGGATCATTATTAGTTGTACGAGGTGAATTAACTGTAGGGGAATTAGTAACATTTACAACGTACTTAGGGACACTTGTATGGCCAATGTTAGCGTTTGGATGGCTATTTAATATTATGGAGCGTGGACGTGCTTCGTATGATCGTGTGGAGAAAATACTTTCACAAACTTCAGATGTAGTGAATAGGGACAATGCTATAAATACTATAGCAAGTGGTGATGTTTCGTTTGCTGTTGATTCGTTTTCTTATAAAAAGAATGAACTATTAAACTTAAAAGATATTTACTTTAACTTAAGAAAAGGTGAAACATTAGGAGTTGTAGGGCGTACCGGTGCAGGGAAGACGACGTTATTAAAATGTTTAATTCGAGAGTATGATCATTTTAATGGTGAATTAAAAGTTGGGGAGCGGGATATTCGAGATTTAACACTTCACGGTGTGCGTTCTGCAATTTCATATGTACCGCAAGATCACTTTTTATTTTCAGCGAGTATTGGGGAGAACATTGCTTTTGGAAAGGCCGATGCTACATATAAAGAAATTAGCCGAGCTGCTGATATTGCTTGTATTCATAATGATATATTTCAATTTCCAGAAGGGTATGACACTGTAGTAGGTGAAAGGGGCGTTTCACTATCAGGAGGTCAAAAACAGAGAATCTCTATTGCGCGTGCATTATTAACAAATGCTGAAATTTTAATATTAGATGATTGTTTATCAGCCGTAGATGCAAAAACAGAAGAAACTATTTTAACTGCATTGAAACGAGAAAGGGCAGAGAAAACGACGATTATTACTGCCCATCGTTTAAGTGCTATTCAGCATGCAAATCTTATTCTTGTTATTGATGAAGGTAGGGTTATGCAGCGAGGGACACATGAGCAATTAATGAAAGAAAATGGTTGGTATAAAGAAATGTACGAAAGCCAGCAGTTAGAGGCATTAGTAGAGAAAGGAGGCGTATGATGGCTGAGAAAAAACGGAGTGATTTAAGAAGGTTGCTTTCTTATATGAGGCCCTATAAAGGGTTATTGGCGTTAGCATTTTTATTTCTAGTTGGTGCAACTGTAACTGAAATGATGGGTCCTTTTTTAATTAAACAATTTCTTGATGAACACTTAGTGCCAGGTAACTTTGAACAATCAGCACTTGTAACCCTATTTGTAGTGTATATTATTGCTCATTTATTAAAAGTATTATTTACTTATTTAGACTTATTGTACTTTCAAAATATCGCTTTTAAGATTGTCCAAGATATGCGAGTTGAAGTGTATGAACATGTTCAAAAATTGTCATTAAGCTTCTTTGATCGTACGCCGATTGGTACGCTCGTATCTCGCATAACGAATGATACAGAAGCGATTAAGGATTTTTATGTTAGTGTACTATCAACATTCGTGAAAAATGTAGTCTTTTTAGTAGGGATTTTAGTAGCGATGTTTTTATTAGATGTAAAATTAGCGCTATTTTCGCTCATATTAATTCCGGTAATGTTTGCAATTATGGTGTTGTATCAACGGAAAAGTGCAGCTTTTTATTTAGAGGTACGTAATCAGCTGAGTATATTAAATGCAAAGTTAAATGAGTCCATTCAAGGTATGAATATTGTTCAGGTGTTCCGGCAAGAAAAGCGGATGAGAAAAGAATTTGAAGAAGTGAACAATAAACATTTTAGTGCTGGACGTCGTACATTGAAATTAGATGCATTACTTTTACGTCCAGCAACAGATCTTGTTCATATTGTAGCAATTGCGTTAGTACTTGGTTTATTCGGAATCGATGCCTTAAAGAGTCCTGTTGAAGTAGGGGTTTTATATGCTTTCGTTAACTATATTCATCGTTTCTTCCAGCCGGTAAATGAGATGATGATGAAACTATCTTTCTTCCAGCAAGCGCTTGTTTCATCATCGCGTGTATTTCATTTAATGGATGATAAAGATTTAGCTCCTGTTCAAATGGGGAGTGAACAGCCACGAGTAGCTAACGGGGAAATTCAGTTTAAAGATGTTACTTTTTCATATGATGGAAAGCGTGATGTTTTAAAAAATGTATCTTTTCACGTAAAGCCAGGGCAAACGGTTGCTTTCGTAGGGCATACTGGTAGCGGAAAGAGTACGATTATGAATTTATTAATGAGATTTTACAATATTAAATCAGGAAATATTGTAATAGACGGAGTAGATTTAGAGCAGTTTGAAGAACAAGAAATTCGAAAGAAAATTGGTCTTGTGCTGCAAGATGCATTTTTATTTGCTGGAAATGTAAAGCAAAATATTCGTATGTATAATGAAGAGATTACGGATGAAGAGATAGAGGAAGCGGCAAAGTTTGTGCAAGCGAATACGTTTATTGAAAAATTACCAGAGCAGTATGATACAGAAGTTGTCGAAAGAGGAGCTGCATTTTCTAGTGGTCAAAGGCAATTAATTGCTTTTGCTAGAACGATAGCAACCAATCCGAAAGTATTAGTGTTAGATGAAGCGACGGCAAATATTGATACAGAAACAGAGGAGGCTATCCAAACGGCATTGCAGCAAATGCGAAAAGGTAGAACAACGATAGCGATTGCGCATAGATTGTCTACAATCCAAGATGCGGATCAAATATTTGTTATGCATGAAGGGGAAATTGTAGAAAGCGGAACACATCAAGAGTTACTTAGTAAACAAGGACTTTACTACAATATGTACTTGCTACAAAATAAAGGGAGTTTGCAACAGGCCTTGTAGAATTACAAGGTCTTTTTTCTATTCTCTCAGATATTAAAATGTAATAAAATTTTCGAAATATGTGAGAGGTTTGTCGTGTCCTTTAACTAGAGTTGTACATATTGTATATAGAATAACAAAATTTGATAGGAGCTTTTATATGCAAAATAGATCCAGTTCAAATATTACGTTTATTGATGTGTCTCATTGGGAAGGAAACATTAATTGGAATGCTGTGAAGTCATCTGGCATTCCAGCGGCGTACGCAAAAGCGACGGAAGGTGTGAACTATATTGACCCGACTTTCGTTCAAAATGTACAAGCTGCGAGAAATGCGAATGTATTAATTGGTGCATATCATTTTGCTCATCCAGAACAAAATGATGCAATTTCAGAAGCGAAATATTTTGTGAATATATTACAGAGTAATCAGACGGACTTAATCCCTGTTTTAGATTTAGAATCGCCAGCGGATACTAGCAATAGTAGTTTAACGGGTGCGACTATATCGAATTGGGCAAGAAGTTTCGTAAATTATGTGAAACAAGCTACTGGGAAAAATGTAATGTTATATACAGGAGTTTGGTATATTAATGAATTTGGAATTAGCGGGTTAAGTGACATTCCACTATGGATTTCCAGATATTCTAGTATACCGCCTGCTGATGCTGGTGGATGGACAGAGTGGACAGCATGGCAGTACACAGATTCTGGTCAAATTTCAGGTGTAGGAAATTGTGACGTATCAGCAGCTGTTTCATTAGAAGCTTTACAAGGAAATGGAGCAAGTGGTGGAGGTAATGTTTCCACGCCTAATAATGCGACTCCAGTATACGGAGTTGCTGTAATTAATGGAGATAATGTGAATTTACGAAGTGGACCATCTTTACAGTCTAGTGTAATTCGCCAATTGAATCGTGGCGAATCATATGAAGTTTGGGGAGAACAAAATGGATGGCTCTGCTTAGGGACAAATCAGTGGGTATATAATGATCCAAGTTATATTCAGTATAAACATTATGTAGCAACTATTACTGGCGATAATGTGAATCTGCGAGATGCTCCATCATTAAACGGGAATGTTATAAGACAGTTACATCATGGTGAATCATATCGAGTATGGAGTAAGCAAGATGGATGGCTTTGCTTAGGGACAAATCAATGGGTATACTATGATTCAAGTTATATTCAGTATGGTGTACAATAAAGTGAACTTAAAAGGTATCTCGACTGAGGTGCCTTTTATTAAAAATATATAATTTTTACAAAGTATATATTGATAGCATAGTATAATGTAATTGATATATGTTTAAAAATAATCGGAAATGAAATAAAGGAGTAATAATATGGAGTATGTGCTAATAGGTGGGATTTTAATATTATTAGCTGTAGTGTTTGTACTGTTTTATAAAAATAAACAGTTAGAATCAGAGAGTCAGCAAGTAGAGTTTGAAAAGAAACAAGCGATTGAAACGTATGAAAATGAGATTGCAGCTACGATTACAGGGCATAAAGAACAACAGGATACTTTAAAGAATATGGAACAGAAAAAATATAATGATTTACAAGTGAATACAGCTAGAGAACTTGAAAATATGCGTATGATGAAAAATCAATTGGCTGTTCAACATAGTAAAGAACGTAGTGAAATGCAAGATAAGCATAGTAGTGAAATACATATGTTTCAAAATTTAATTGCGGATTTACGAGAATATACCAAAAATGGTGCTGAAGTGAATGCGCATGAAACATTACATTATATGAAGCGAGGTTTCGTTGAGCAAGGAATAATACTAGAAGAAGAGTTTCATATTATACCGAACGTTTTTATGATACG
Organism: Bacillus sp. SRB_331; assembly: GCF_003264175.1. Classification (NCBI taxonomy): domain Bacteria; kingdom Bacillati; phylum Bacillota; class Bacilli; order Caryophanales; family Bacillaceae; genus Bacillus; species Bacillus sp. SRB_331. Next base: position 25,747 of record NZ_NADV01000030.1, read on the forward strand.
CAATAAATATAGAGATAAACGTGACATAAATGATAATCGAATTCATCACCTTATCTTATGTAAAGCTGGTATTTATCTACTTGAGACGAAAGAATGGACAGGGAAATTAATCCATGGCTTAACGAGAGAAAATGCGGGTATATATTCATTTATGATTGAGGAAATTGGTAAGTATCAACATGAAATTGAAAAAGAAGAGACATTTGAATTTATTACGGATGGAACTTCATTAACTTTGCAAGTAAGAAATGAAGGGAATCCAGCGTATAAAGCGAAAATGCTATCTCAAACTTTATATAATTGTTTGGAAGAAATGCAAGTAGATATTGTAAAGGAAAAAGTAAAACCAATTGTATATTTTGAAAATGAGAGTGGAAAAGAAGTTATTGATCTTTCTAATGAAGAATTGCCGAGATTTAAAGATAGAGAGCAAATTGTAACGTTTTTCAGAAATGAAGTTTTAACAAGTAAAGTAATATATACAGCACAAGAACTAAGAAAGATTAGAGATATGATTGGTCAGATGAATTATGTTTCGAAATGAAACTTTAATTAGCAGAGCAAGGCTTGAAGTGTGTAAATAGCGAGGTGCGTTAGGTGGAGAAAGGTAAAAGCTCTATATTGTGGGGAATATTGTACATTTATTTTTGTTTGTATATATTAATGTATCTTGTGTTTATCTTTGTTATAGATATGGTTCATGTGCCATTGAGTGTAATGAGTATTTTGGTGGTAGTAATGCCTTTTATTTTATTAGTTATTATTCAAAAGTCTATCTTACATGTTTCGGCAAGACGTGATAAAGGTAAGAAACAACTGTTCACTATAATGATGGTGGGTTTCATTCCATTGCTAGTATGCACCGTACAATTAAGTATAAATAAATACACTTCAAATTTTAATCAGGATCGGTGGTTAAATTATGAAGAAAAACGAGTACATATGGTAGATGACCTATTACAGGAGCATAAATTGATAGGGAAATCAAACGAGGAAATTACAAAATTGTTAGGGACCCCTATGAAAACGAGAAGTTGGGCAGAGGGAATTACTACTTTGTACTATCTTGGGAATGAACGTGGTTTCATTCCTATAGATAGTGAATGTCTTGTTTTGCAATTTGATAAAGATGGTAGAGTTATAGAGTATAAGGTACAACGAGATTGAAATAGTGAGAGGAGAAGCTATATCTTTTATAGCTTCTTTTCTATATTCCAATATAGAAAAAGTAGGCAAATAGTAGTCATTCCTATCTATACGAATGAGATAGAGTTTGTTATATTGTAAAGGGTTATTTAGTTTAGAAGTCTGCTAGATAGCCTTAAATATTTTAGATTAGGGAGGGAAGTTAACACGAATTAAGATATAAACGTGTTAAATAATTAGTATGAAAAAAGAATTTTATAATGTTTTAGCTGCATCAATTGTATTTAGTATGGTAACGATTCCAAGTTTTTCCTATGCCGACACAGTAGAAAAGACCGTAACGATTTCAACAGACGAGCAAGCATTAAAAAGTATTGAAAGCCATATGAAAGATGAAGATGGACGTGGAGAGAGCAAAGGAATAACAAATGAAGTACAAGGAGATTTTTTTGTACATATAATAGGTTCAGCATCTTTATTTGATTCTGCTGAGTTACAAAAAGCGACAGGTGTTCAGCTTTCTAATCAAGTAGTGAAAGCCGAAAAACAAAAAGGAAACGCTTACTATATACAAACAGAATCTGGAGCTGGGTGGATACAAAGTAGTGAAGGAAATGTAGAGGTTAAGGAAGTTTATCACTTGGCAAACGAAAAATTAGTAATTAATGAAGAGACAGCTACATATTCCGCACCATTTAATTCATATAAAGACGAGAAAGTGTTACAACCGCAAACAATTATTGCAATTGGACAAGTTGGAGAGTGGTTCCAAGTCCAAATAGATAATGAGGTGAAATGGATTTATGCACCTTCAGCAAAATTTGAGGGTACAAAAGCATCTCTTATCCAAAGTACAACTCCAACTCGTACGAAACGTGCAGCGGTTATGTATACTGCACCAATAGAAGAGAAAACAACGGATATTTACGGTGTACCATTAAAGGAAATGATTGTACCAACAGGTAATGAAAATATTCGTCCAGGTTATGCGATGAAACCAAAATACATTACAATTCATGAGACAGATAATTATAGTGTTGGAGCAAATGCTAGAAACCATGCACAATATTTATACAGCCAAGCAACAGGAACGACTGATCGTTCAGCATCTTGGCATTTTACAGTAGATGATAAAGAAATTTATCAACATCTACCATTAAATGAAAATGCTTGGCATGCTGGAGATGGAGCAGAAGGAACTGGTAACAGAGAATCAATTGCAATTGAAATTGCTGTCAATCAAGATGGTGATTATAATAAAGCTGTGGAAAATGCTCGCAAACTAGCAGCCTATTTAATGGGGGAGTTAAATATTCCTTTAGAAAATGTGAAAAAACATCAATTTTGGAGCGGAAAGAATTGTCCGGCCATTATGATAAGGAATAATGCGTGGGAGCCATTTTTACAGGGAACGAAAGCTTATTATGATACGAATCATAAAGATGATATAACTGGCGGTTGGTATGAAGCAGATATTCGTGAATTAGATAAAAGAGGTATTATGGTTGGAGACGGGAAGGGTTCTTACTGGCCAGAACGTCTTGTAACACGTGGTGAATTTGCGAATTTAGTTTCAAGATCATTGCAATTACCAGAGGGGAAATCGAATTTCAAAGATTTAAGCACAGCCCATCCATCGTTAGTAGATGGTATTAATCGTGCAGCTAGTGCTGGGATTATAAGTGGACGAGGAAATGATATATTTGCTCCGAATGATACGATTAAACGTGATGAAGCTGTTATTATGATTGATCGTGCATTGCAATACAAAAATATAAAAGGTAATTTAGTTTCATTACCATTTACGGATCAAAATTTAGCGTATGATAAACAGGCGGTTCAACGTGTTTATGGGTTAGGTATTGTAAAAGGGAATGAGAATAATGAGTTTATGCCAAAAGGTTCTGCAACACGTGGGGAATCGGCAGCATTTATTAATAGAATGTTAAAAGTAATAGAGAGTAAATAATGGAAAGGCATTCGCTTTGGCGAGTGCTTTTTTATTTTTCAATATGTTATAGAAAGGGGATGTGAATTTTGACTGGAATAAGGAATGAAAGCGGAGGTGATGCATATATTTAGATGCATTGGGTAGTTTTTTGTAATTTTGTATAAAATGAAAAGGAGGTAGGACGGTGAAATCAATACCGACTGAAGTCCTGAGTAAGGAATTGATGGAAAGAGAAGGGGTTATATCTATTACAGTGATGGAATTTGAAAAGATAGAAGTGGCCGGAGTAGTTGTTTCTGGTCCAGCTGTTATTTTAATTAATCAAGATTAAATACATATTATCAATAAAGAAAAGTAGTCAGAGCATCCGCTTAGGGTGCTTTTTGTTTGTATAGAAGTGTGTATATGATAGATAATTGGGATATTGGAGGGGAATTATGTGGCAATTATTATAACAATGTTATTAATGGGAGTTTTATTAGGATTTGTCGGAGCAGGGGGAGCAGGATTTATCATCGCGATACTCACTCTAGTATTCCATATCCCTATTCATGTTGCTCTTGCAACATCTTTAACTGCGATGGCATTTACGACATTATCTGGAGTAGTAAGTCATTACCGAGAAGGGAATGTTGTGCTTGTAATAGGCGGAGTTGTTGGGGGATTTGGCGCGTTTGGATCCTATATTGGTTCAAAGTTTGGTTCGTTAATACCAGCACATCTGTTGCATTGGTTTACAGCTGGTATGTTATTTTTATCGGCAATTTTTATGTTTATTCGGTTGATTATGTTTCAAAAAAGATCACAGTCGTCTTTAAAAGGGCATAAAGAACTTTCGAAAGATAACGTGATTAAATGTATATTCCTCGGATTGGTGACTGGAATTTTAGCAGGTGCATTTGGTATTGGCTCAGCACCTTTTATCCAACTCGGATTAATGGTTCTATTAGGTTTAACAATCCGTCAATCTGTAGGGACGACAATGCTCGTTATATTACCAATCGCAATTGGAGGTGGGTTTGGATATAGTTCGGAAGGGTATTTAGATTATGTATTATTAGTACAAGTTTTAATCGGGACAATGTTAGGAGCATATATAGGAGCTAAGTTTACAAATTATGCACCTCGCATGCTTCTAAGGTTTTCGATGATTATGACACCAATATTAGCTGGATGTATGTTGTTAGTAGATTAAAGAGAATATATAGAAATCTATTAATATATTTTACGAATGAATTATGTAAGTAATTCATATTTCTCATATAAAAGGATTTGCTTTAATATAATGAGTATAAAGTTCGAGTATTCGAAGTATTACTTGAATTATATCCCTATCCCTTTTCTAAAAATGCGAACAAGTTTTGCCCTATTCTATTCAATAGTTTATTGTATAGAAATATATTGTTCGATGACCATTATGGAACGCACATAATGGGTAAATCCCGATCCTTAAAGAGGATGCCCCTAATCTTCATGTGAAAATATGATCGGATAAGAAAGCTGGCCAATTTATGGTCAGCTTTCTTTTTGTTCAATGAGTAAGCCTTCTTTAATTTCTGTTTGCAATAATAAAGTTTTTCCGAAGCGACGTTTACATTCAGCTCGTACTTTTTGAATGGCTAGTAGCTGAGAAGTAGCAGGCACTGTGACAACGGCTTGCCGAGGTTTTCGGTTTTCTTCACAAAAAACACATTCCACAACATATTTAGAAATCATAATTTCATCCTTCCGGTTTGAATTTCTAAGAAGGGACTGCTCATGAAGTTGATGTAAACTTTCGGCATCTTTTTACTTATTTCCTCTTTTTTCAAAGGGGAAATAAAAAAGAAGACGAATTTTAGTAGGGGAGGGATGTATATGGAGAGATGGATAGGTACGGCAGCTATTTGTATGAATGAAAGAAATGAAATTTTAATGGTATTGCAAGGAAAAGAAGGGGAAGAAAAAAGATGGTCTGTCCCAAGTGGAGGACTTGAAAAGGGAGAAACACTAGAAGAATGTTGTATCAGAGAAGTTTGGGAGGAAACAGGTTACAATGTGGAGGTTGTAAATAAAATATACGAAAAAGAAGGTATTACATATGGGATTCCGGTGTATGTTCATTATTACTTTGTTAAAAAAATAGGCGGTAATATGAAAATCCAAGATCCGGATGAGTTAATACATGAGATTGATTGGAAAGGGATACATGAAGTTGGAAAATTATCGTTAGCTTTTCCGGAGGATTATGAGCTAATATGCCGATATATAAATAAAAAAGCAAGTGTGTAGATACTTGCTTTTTTAGTGTATCCACGATAAGAAAAGTGGAACGATAACTAAACTAGCTCCAGCTGTTAAAAGCATTGATAAACTTGCAATTGTACCTTCTACAGGGCCGATTTCAAATGCTTTTGATGTTCCGGTTCCATTCGCGCTAGTACCTAGCATTATACCTTTTGCGAGCGCTGTTTTAATACGGCATATGCGTATGAGTGTAGGACCGAGTAATGCTCCAGTTAAGGCAGTTAATACAACGAAAACTGCTGTTAATTGTGACATGCCGCCAATCATTTCTGAAATAGCCATTGCAATAGGTGTTGTTACAATGTGCGGTGCTAAACTTTGTTCTATTGTAGAGTCAATTTGAAAAAAATTAGCTAATAGTGCGGAAGTAATAACAGATAGAAAAGAACCGACAATGACATTAATTAAAATAGCAGTTCCATGTTTTTTTAATAGATCAAAATATTTATAGATTGGCCATGCGAAAGCAACTGTTGCAGGTTTTAATAATTCTGTTAGCCAATGACTACCAGATTCGTAGGTTTCGTACGGTGTATCTAATCCGAGTAATAAAGCAATTAAAATGATTGGACATACAAGAAGGGGAGAAAGTAAGCTCCAATTCCAGCGTTGATACATTTTTTTAGATACCCAATATGTGAATAGTGTTAATAGTAAACAAAGAAAGCCGATCATTGTGTTGATCCTTTCCGCTTTAATAGCAATTCTGTTAAAAGCCCTGTTACTAGAGTGACACAAAGTGTACTAATCACGATAATTAAAATGAGATCGATTCCATATTGTGATAATGTATCTTTGTAACGAATGACAGCGACTGCAGAAGGGATGAAAAATAAAATAAGTTCTTTTAATAAAAAGTCTGCACCGTCTTGTATCCATTCTTTTTTCACTATGTTAAATTTTAATGAGATTAATAATAAAAAAATACCGATTATACTTCCTGGAACTGGGAGGTGTGCCTGTTTTGCAATCCATTCACCTGTCCAAGCGAAACAAAATAATAATAAAATTTGTCCGCTTAACTTCCACCATTTCATACAGTAACCACCTCTTTGTTTTTTACATAAAAATTGTAAAAAATAATTAACAATTTCTACTATACGTTCATTCGAAATATTTGTCTAATATATAAATTATATGTTATTAATATATTAGATGTATTAATCGAAAGTGAAAAGGGTGTCCAAAATGGAATTACGGCATTTGCAATATTTTGTTGTAGTGGCAGAGGAATTGCACTTTGGACGAGCGGCTGCTCGTCTACAAATGACACAACCCCCGCTTAGTCAACAAATTCAGCAATTAGAAAAAGAAATGGAAGTTATGTTATTTTCAAGAACGAAGAGAAAGGTTGAATTAACAGAAGCTGGAGAAATGTTTTTAAAAGAAGTGAAAAAAGCGTTTGAACAAATTGAAAAAGCAGTAGAAGTCGCACAAAGTGCTCAAAGGGGAGAAGTAGGATCACTTTCAATCGGTTTTGTAGGTGCAGCGATATATGATATTTTACCGTCAATCGTCAGGGAGTATAGAAAGAAATTTCCAAGGGTGTCTGTCGCATTACATGAATTGTCAACACCAGATCAGGTGCATGCACTTCATGATAATCGAATTGATATTGGATTTTTACGTCCGCCAATTCCGACGCAATTACTTGAGTTAGAACCAATTCAAAAACTTTCGTGTACCTTATGTTTACCGAAGGCACATCCTCTTGCTGAAAAGGACGAAATACATATCGAAGATTTAAGGGATGAACCGTTCGTATTTATTACGAGACCAGTATGGCCAGCGTTATATGATACAATTTTATCGCTTTGCCGTGATGTAGGTTTTAGTCCGCACATTGTACAAGAAGCAACGGAGTATCAAACTGTTATGGGGCTTGTAGCGGCAGGTATTGGAATTACGGTAATACCTGTATCCGCAAATAAATTGTATAAAACAGAAGTTGTATATAAAGAGTTATGTGATTCTAATTTTGTTGCAGAAATGTCAGTGGCTTATAAAAAAATGAATAACAATCCAGAGTTGTTAGAGTTTTTGAAAATTGCAAGAGAGAAAAAAAGGATTGAAGTGGAAGATGCGAAGGCTGAATAGTTGATGAAGTTACAAGGTAGTCATGATAATTAAGTTATATAAAGATTCACCTCGTTAAACAAAAAACGGAAATGTAACTAAAGTGCATTTCCGTTTTTTGTTTTTTTGTTCAATGCTAAAGAGGTAAATATGCTTGGTTTCTAGGACTAAAGGCTTAGTAAAGATTCCGATTGAAGTGCGATGTTTAAAATGTCATATTCTTATACACTAGTAGTATAGAATGCGTATGTTATGAAGTAAGGTAGGGGGGAATTATGTCTTTATTTCGGTTAGCGAGAAAAAATATACAAATATTTGCTACCAAAAGGTTAAAACAATTTATGTGGATTGCTATGAATACAATGATTTGTTTTTTTATGATATCATTCCGATTCAATGAAGCTATAATAAGTAAAGCGGAATATACACCTATATTTGTAAAGTGGTTTTATGCTATGTTTCTATTTATAGTTTTTGTGTGTATTTTCGTTACATATAAAATGACAACCTCTCTTTTACAGGTAAGAAGAGAGGAGTTTAAATCGTATGAAGTAGTGAAGATGACAAGAAAAGAAATGTTATGTTTATTATGTCAGGAGCAATTATTAACTTATGGAGGAGCTTTTGTTTTCGGATTAATTCATGGTATGTTATTTTTGAAATTATTTATTATTATTTTTATGAAAGCAGTAGGAATCCAAGGGATAACCAATGCACCGATTACGATGTATGCGGTAGTGATAACAGCAGTTGTTATGATAACTGTCATTATAATATCAATGTGGCAATGTTGTAGGTTTACACAAAGGTTAAAGGGTGAAAAGTCATATGAAACGAGGAGAAAGGCATGAGAAATCATGGCTTTTTCTTCATTTTACACATGTTATTAATCATGATACAGTGGGAAGAACTGAAAAAAAGAGTTAAGAAGAAAGGTTGTATGGAATGATAAATGAGCAAGCGATCGTAAAAGTTGATCGATTAACAAAGCGAATTGGTTCAAAGACGTTAGTAGAAAATATTAGTTTTGAAGTGAAAAAAGGTGAAGTAGTTGGCTTATTAGGACCAAATGGTGCTGGAAAAACGACATTAATGCGAATGATGGTCGGAATGATTCGTATGACAGAAGGAGAAGTATGGATTGATGGTCAATCTGTAAAACAGCAATTTGAAAAAACTGCTGCGAAAATTGGTGCTGTAATTGAGACACCAGAATTTTATCCTTTCTTAAGCGGCTATGAAAATTTAACATATTTCGGACGAATGAATGGGAATGTGACTGAAGAGCGTATCGATGAAGTAGTGCAATTGTTAGGAATGGGACAAGTAATTGACCGTAAAGTAAAAGCATATTCACTCGGTATGAGACAGCGTTTAGGAATTGCTCAGGCACTTATACATAATCCAGATGTATTAATACTAGACGAACCGACGAACGGATTAGATCCTAGTGGTATACATGAAATGCGGATGTACATAAAGAAAATTGCGCATGAACAAGGAAAAGCTGTTCTTGTTTCTAGTCACTTACTCTCAGAAGTTGAATTAATGTGTGACAGGGTTATTATTATTCAGCATGGAGAATATGTCGCAACACAAAATATTCAAAGTGATAAAAAGGAAGAAGCAGAAGAAATACATATACGTGTAGATGATGCGAATAAAGCGGCAGAGGTTTTAGAATACGATGTTTTAGTAAAAGAAAACGAATTAATTATAAACGTGAAAGATGAAGAAGTTCCAAATATTCTTCGTACATTGATGGAGAAAAACATTCAAGTTTATCGTGTATATGAAGAAAGAAAAACGCTAGAAGAGCAGTTTTTAGAATTAACAGGAGGAAAAGATATTGTTTAATTTAGTTTATAACGAGCTGTATAAAATATTTAAGCGAAAGCGAACGATTATTCCTTTTGCAGTTATTGCGGTATTAATTATTGGATTAGGATGGGTTACGGTAAAATATTTAGAGCCAGAAACAAAAGGGTGGAAAGCGGATTATACAGAACGCACTGTAGAAATTGAGAAAAAGCTCGGCATGAAAAAAGAGGATATTTTAACAGAAAAGTCAGGAGACGAGCTTGTAAAGGAATACCAGCTTAAAATGAAGCATTTAGATACGAATACAGCGCCAGCAAGTAGTTCTCCGCTTTCATTTATGAGAGATACAGGTTTTATCGTATTTCCAATTTTACTTCCGTTTATTCTCGTATATGCGAGTACGATTTTTGCGAATGAATATAGCTGGGGAACATATAAATTTTTAACAATTCGTCCAGCGAGCCGATTTAAAATTTTAACATCTAAGTTTTTGGCAATCGTTATATTTGCGGCATTATTATTTATATTTAATATGATTTTTTCCGTATTATGCGGGTTGATTATTTATAAATTCCAACAACCAGCTTGGGCTGAATTTGTCGTTCAAAATGGAAATATAATAAAACAAAATATTTTCGTAGAAGCAAGTAAATATTATATTTTATCTTGGTTACCAACTCTTGTGTATGCTGCATTTGCCTTTATGATTTCCGTTTTAACGAGATCGAGCGGAGGTGCAATCGGGATTTCTTTATTTCTTGCATTATCAGGGGGAATAGCGCTAATTCCGGCAGCAAGATATGAATGGGCGAAATATTTATTACCAGCGAATACAGATTTATATGGGCTTTTAAAGGGTGGAAGCTTTATTGATGGAGTAACATTCCCATTTGCTTCTTGTATGCTTCTTCTATACTTAGCTGTATTTTTAGGGGTTTCCTATACTGTATTTATAAAACGAGATTTAACAGCATAAGCAAAAGCCGTTAAGGGTAACTTAACGGCTTTTTGTTTGTAATAATTGATGAATAGCTTCTTCGGCTAATAGGGCGAAATACTCTGCGCTAATAGGCAATGCTTTTTCATCTACTGTAAAAGTTGGATGATGCCATTCATGTGTACCACTTGTTCCCATAAAGACGAATGAACCTGGTATTTCTTGTTGGTAAAAAGAAAAGTCTTCTCCAGCCATTGATGGTGTAGGAGAGATAACGTTTAGATTCATTTTCTCTGCAATATGAATAGAAAAATCAGTGAGTACTTTATCGTTTTGAACAGCAGGAGGACCTGGGTAAAATCGAAATTCTGTTTTTACACCTAGTGCATCAGAAACGCCTTTAATGATACGTTTCATTAATGCCGGAATCTTTTCACGTGTTTCAGCTTGGAATGTACGGACAGTTCCTTCTAATATTGCTTTTTCGGGAATAACGTTCCACGTATTCCCTGAATGAATGTTTGTTACACTTACGACAGCGTTATGAGAAGAACTAATATTTCGGCTTACAATCGTTTGAAGTGCCATAACGATTTGAGATGATGCAACGATAGGATCGACGCCGGCATCAGGCACAGCTGCATGTGTACCAACACCATGGATTTCAATTTCAAATCGATCAACTCCGGCCATTAGTGGCCCATCTTTAATACCGATTGTACCTACTGGTAAATCAGGTTTATTATGCATACCGAAAATAGCTTGCACGCCACGTAAATGCCCAGCTTCAATAACTTTGCAAGCGCCATTACTACTTTCTTCAGCTGGCTGGAATATAAGGCGGACAGTTCCGTTAAGAGAAGATTCTTTTTCCTTTAATAAATAGGCTGCACCAATAATAGCAGCTGTATGAAAATCATGCCCACAAGCATGCATTTTACCTTGTATTTTTGAAGTGTATGGAAGGTCTGTTTCTTCCTGGATAGGAAGGGCATCGATATCAGCACGAAGCGCTACAACCGGTCCGTTTTTATTACCAGAAATTTCAGCGATAACTCCTGTTTCTAAATTGGAATCAATAATAGTGATATTGGCCTCGTCTAACCAATTTTTTATCGCTTTTGTCGTTTCAAATTCTTCGTATGATAGTTCTGGATTTTCATGTAAATGCCGACGAATGGAAATAAGTTTTTCTGTTAATTGATCAGGAATAGATGCCACTTATTATGCCCTCTTTCTTAAGTGAAGTATTTGTATTAATTATACAATAATAAAAGAGAGGATTCTCAAATGAAAATCCTCTCTCGTTTTATGCGGCAACTTTTTTATGAGTATGCTGTTTTTTATAACGTCCACGCATTGCGTATGCAATTTGCGGAATTGCGATACCGATTAAAATAAGTGATACACCGATCCATTGTGAAGATAGCACAGCTTCTTTTAAAACGAATACAGACATAATTGTTGTAACTGGCAGTTCTGCTGCACCAAGAATAGTTGCTAATCCAGAACCGATTTTTGGAATGCCAATTGTAAAGGCAATGGACGGAATAACGATACTAAATATTCCTAATCCTAAGCCGTATTTCCAAAGGCCTTGAGAGATCGCCCCGTTAAAAATAAATGTTGGCGGGAATACGATCATGACTAAAGTTAAAGCGCCAGCCATTAAAAGGACACCGCGTGTTAATGAAGGTACTTCAACGGCAACTTTCCCACTTACAAAAATGTATGTTGCAAATGTAACAGCAGATAATAAGCCTAAAATGATTCCAGTCGTATCGAAATCACCAGCTGATGTTTCTAATAACCCACTTGATAAAAATGTACCTGCAAGTAAGAAGATTACTGAAATAACTTTTTCTCTGGAAGGTAATGTTTTTGTTGCGACTGCTTCAATGATAATCCCAACCCAAACGAACTGGAATAAAAGTATAATTGCAATAGAAGCTGGTACAGTTTTTAAAGAAGCGTAATAAAAAATTCCAGTAAAACTTGCAGACGTTCCTGCAACGAATAAAATTAACATTTGTTTTAGTGGAACACGATGTCTAGAAAATAGAAGTGTAATAGCAAGTAAAATAATCCAACCGAACAAATACTGGCTACCAATTACCTCTCCAAGTGAAAACCCTTCTGCATATGCAAGTTTAACAAAAATAGCTAAAACCCCATAACTACACGCTCCTAATAAAACTAAAAGAGAATAACGAAGCATGAAAAATTCCTCCCATCTATATGAAATTGTTCCGTAACGGACATATATAACTAGAGGGAAGTATACAAAATTAAAAATGAAGGGTCAAATGAAAGAAAAGTGCAAAATTTTATAGAATAATAATAAAAGTATGATATTTATGCATAATCTTGAAATTAATAATAATTAAAGTATTGTAAAATCAGCTTTATGTTGTATAAAGACAGCATTTGAAAAAAAATTTTAAGGCCAATAGGTGTGAAGTCAATTGTAATGTGCTAATCATTTGAGAAACTGTGGAACCTTTGTTATGTTAGTAACAATTAGAAAGAGTTTCATAATTCAATTGAGATCTTTCTATATAATAGAAGGGAATGAAAACGTTTTATTAGAAAGTGTGTGAAAGGGTAGTTTTTCTTATTGTCATGTTGGAAAAGTGAATTCATGAAATGTCCATAGTATTTTCAATTGTTTTTGCTACAATATTGAAGAGGAGAGGAGTGGAATAATGCAAGATATTAGTATTTTTTTAGCGTTTGGAGCTGGGTTCTTATCATTTATATCCCCATGTTGCTTACCGCTTTATCCGGCATTTTTATCATACATAACAGGTATGTCGGTTTCTGAATTGAAAGAAGAAAATGCAATGCTTCGCAAAAGAAGTATGATACATACAGCGTTTTTCTTACTTGGTTTTTCAATTATTTTTATTGCAATTGGATTTGGTACAAGTTTTATTGGAGGCATCTTTACAAATTATAAAGATTTAATTAGACAGTTAGGTGGTATATTTATCATCGTGTTCGGTCTTATTATTGTCGGTGTGTTTAAACCGAAGTTTTTAATGCAAGACCGTAAATTTACGTTTAAAAATCGTCCGAGTGGCTATTTTGGATCCGTTCTAATTGGGTTGGCCTTTGCTGCAGGGTGGACGCCTTGTACTGGACCTATTTTAGTGTCTGTCATTGGATTAGCAGCAACAAATCCAGAATCAGCAATGATTTATATGATAGCATACATACTTGGGTTTGCTATCCCGTTTTTCGTACTTTCATTCTTTATTACGAAAATGTCTTGGATTAAAAGAAATAGTATGAAATTCATGAAGATTGGAGGATACGTTATGATTGTCATGGGTATCTTCCTATATTTTAACTGGATGACGAAAATTATCGTATATTTCTCAAGTTTATTTGGTGGTTTTAGCGGTTTTTAGTATTATTCTGTGAAAATGTTGGAAATACTAACGGAAAAGCATATAATAAAATTATATTTTGCATATAGCCACAAAAAAGGATGAGAAAATATGAACATAGTTCTGTTATCAAGTATCGTTGCTGTTTGTATGGCTGTCGGTGCGATGTTTATTCGTTTAAAAGCAGCTAAGAAACCTGCAACATTGAAAAAAATTATACTTCCCCCATTTTTTATGAGCACGGGAGCGTTGATGTTTGTTTTTCCTGAATTTCGATTAACTCCAGCAGAAATGTTAGAAGCAATTGGCGTCGGTTTGTTTTTCTCTATTTTTCTTATTAAAACATCTAAATTTGAAATTAGAGGACAAGAGATTTATTTGAAGCGTTCAAAAGCATTTGTTTTTATACTAATTGGATTACTTGTCGTGCGTATCGTGTTTAAAACATACTTAAGTCAATCTCTTGATTTAGGACAACTTAGCGGTATGTTCTTCTTACTTGCGTTTGCAATGATTGTTTCATGGAGAATTGCAATGTACCGTTCCTTTACGAAATTACAGAAGGAAATGGAAAAAGAAGATGGTTTTTATAATGAAAAAGATATGAAGTTAACGTAAAGAGTGTTATATGTATAAAGAAACAACGTCTGATTAGACGTTGTTTTTTGTTAATCACTGAAAGGTAACTTCCTCAATTCTAGTTGTGATGTATAAATTGTCGACCATCGAAGAAGCAATTTAAGTTTGACGTTACGAATGGACCGATATAAGGAATACTATTTGGTTTGAAGTTTTATCACCGGTAATTGGTGGCTAAGTTAGATTAGGTTGGATCGTATAGGAGACGTTCCTTCATTAACAATTACTCCACTTGATGGTACTGATACAACATGAAAGTGGAATGTTAATGACGAAATTTCGCTTAGCTTAAGTGTCTTGAGCCGAATCTAATATTGCAAATATAAATGCAACAGGATGAATTGCTGCGAATACAACATATACCTCTGTAAATATTACAGGTACTGGTGATACGATTTATACGAGTGCTGTAGGGTTACAGATAGATTTAGCGAAAGCGAGATTAATTGCTACAAAATCAGTAACTGTAAGTTGAGCTTATAAAAAAGATTGCTATAAAATAGCAATCTTTTTTATAAGGAATAATGGGCTTACTTTGCAAGTAAAGTTTTATAGTTAGAATAATCAATCTCTTTTTCTTGTAGTTTCTTAATTAAAAATTTATGATCGCGCTTCGGTGTGGCAACGATATATCCTTGTATGATTAAATCTTGTGTAATTTTTGGAGCGTTTTCCTTTATTGCAAGTTCCCCAATTTTACCGGCAATTTTTGATTTGGCAACATCGCGAAATAATTCCGGAACGGGACTTACTAGTTCTTCTAACAATTGTTTTTGTTCGTCAGCCCATAAGTGTCTTGTTTTATTAATATAGTGATCTTCCCAATCCAAAATGGACATACCGTCTTCTTTTGGTAACCGTTTTAGGAATTTTCTGAACATGAAATATCCACCAATGGACATAAGCCCTAATAATACAACAGTCCAAACGACTATAAACCAACTAAACCATCCTTCAAGCAATTGTATGCCCTCCTTTAACGAAAGCAATATTTTGTATTTTATTTATATTATAAGCAATGAGATTCATAGAAAGCAAGAACGCTTGATCATTTTGACCAAGCGTTGTGATTTAAACGAAGTATAGTTGTTCAACACATAAAATATCATTGTCATTTTCTACATATTCAATGATGAGTGTGCCAACTTTACGATCTTTATCTTCAGTTGTGAAAATAGAGTAAGAAGTAAAACGTGTTGTTGATAGGCCGCTTATATGTGTAGGTAAAGGAATGTAGTCGTTATCGCGGAAGAATTCCATCAGTTCAATATCTTCAAATTCTTTTCGGTCAACTTGTTTGTTTGTATAGCGGCGTTGAAGTTGTTTTAAAGATGCATTCCAAGAAATTGCTTTTGTGTCGTATACCATTGTTCTATCTCCTTACTGTATGTAATTATTAAGAACATACGTTCTAATCTAGTATACTCTTTTTATAAGAAAAGGGAAAGCAAAAAATAATGTAAGCTTGGATTTCCAAGCTTACATTATTTTGCGTCCGTCATAATCTCTATTTTTTATTATAAGTTAGATAAGAATAAGAAACAAGATGATATATATCTTGTTGATAGTTTTCAAAATTCTGTTTATTATTTATGTAATACAGTACAAGGGAATGAGAGGGATGACATACGTAATTTCACTCCAAGGACCGATGGCAAGTGGGAAAACAACATTGGCAAAAAGGTTAGAGCAATATGAGCTTTCAATTATATACGAAAATCCATATCCAATTGTAGAAAAAAGAAAAGAATTACATTTAGATATGAACTCAAAAGAGGGGTTTATTACAAATCAAAAAATGTTTATTGAAGCAAAAATAAAAGAGTTTCAAAATGTGAAAAGCTCAGTCGTGATTTTTGATCGTGGACCAGAAGATATTGAATTTTATACACTCTTTTATCCGAAGATGATAGGGAAAGAGTGGGGTATAGAAACAGAATTAAAAGATGAATTGTATAAATTAAGAGAATGCCGTTCGGATGCAATTTTTTATTTAGATGTTTCGAAAGAGAGTTTGTATGATAGGAGAAATAATGATAGGACAAGAAATCGAAGTACATTTGAGGAACAATTTAAATTAGTAGAAGTTGAAAAAGAATGGTATAAACAATTTCCCGTAACTTATGTGGACACTAATATATTATCAGTGGACGAATTAGAGGCATATTTTATAGGGTGGCTAAGGGAGAAAAGGCTATGAAAAAAATATTATTATTCGTATACCCGACATTTGCAGAGTTTGAAATAACGGTAGCAACAGCATTGCTGAAAAAGAAATATGAAATCATTACAGCGGGTTTAACAAAAGAAATGATTATAAGTGAAACAGGCTTACAAGTACAGCCGCATATAGAATTAAGTGAAGTGCGTGTAGAAGAATATGAGGGGATTATCATTCCGGGCGGAGATGAAATACATATGAAAGAGGCGAAACTGCTTTTTTCAGTTATTCGTCAATTTTCTGAGCAAGGAAAATTAGTGGCAGCGATTTGTGCTGGACCGTATGCGTTAGCAAGGGCAGGTTTACTAAAAGAAATCTCTTATACAGTGACCATAGATTATCAAAAATTAGATTGTTTTCCAGTAGAAAATTTTGTGTATACAGAAGTTGTACAGCACGCAAATATTATTACAGCACAAGGACATGCATTTGTGCCATTTGGACTAGCGATTGCCTCCTATTTTGGAGTAGTGAATGAACATAATACAAATTTTTATAGTGGAAAGGGCAATATAATGATGGAGAATCTTTTACCGGAAAACGTGTAAAAGCTAGCGAATGCTAGCTCTTTTCTTTTTTACATCGATAAATCACTAACGTTTTCGGATCGCGCCATATACCGTTATGAAATGATAAATCATTTTCTATTTCTTCTTTTAGCCATTCCTTCATTTCGGTGTGAAGGGACATATTATCAGGTATATTCAGCGACGGGAACATGCTAGAAATATAGTTAACGATTGGAGTGGCATGATGAAAAACAAGTGCATTATGAATAATTGTTTCTTCAACAGTTGAAAAAACAGAGTGTAATAGATCTTTACCATTTTCTAAACAAAATGGAGCTACTGACGGTGATGTTTTTGGTAAATCAAATGTGACTAACATTTTGTTACACATTTCATCTATACGAGGTAATGAAACTTTAGAATTTGTTGTAGCTAAAAGGGCGCCGCCAGGACGAATTATCTTATGGAATCCTTGAATAGTTTTTTCGACATCTTTCATGTGGTATAACATATGCCTTGCGATTAGCAGGTCATAACAATTAGCTTCGAAAGGAAGTTTACTAGCGTCACCGAGTTTCCATTCAATCATATTATTCGTTATAGCAGCTTCAGAAAGCATAGTTTCGGATTGATCAAAACCAGTTAGATGTCCTTTATGACCATTAGTTTGCAAAAGGGAAAGAAATTTTCCGTTAGCACACCCGACCTCTAATATTTTTTCTTCACCTTGGAGTTGTAAATGTTCAATGACGACTTCATCTACATTCACTTGTTTTTCTTCGTAATGTTTATGCGTATCGATACGTGTTTGTAAATGGTTACTTACGTTGTATTGGCGTTTTACATCATTCATTTTTTCACATTCCACCTTTATGCAAAATTGCTGAATCGCATGTGTTAATGCATCTGTTTTATTTAAACCTTCGTAATGGAGTGCGTCTTCAAACCTTGTAAGTAATTTTTCTTCAATTCGAAAATGAATATCTTTTCGCTTCGCCACTGAAATTTCGCCCCTTTGCATCTGTTAGTGAGACTATAGCACGTCTGAAAAAAATCTGTAAATAAATTGTGTACACAAGTACAAGTATGAGAGGGATAAAAAATTGCTTGAATAATATTTTAAACTATTGACGATTTAACCGTTTTCATATATTCTTAAATTAAGTAATATTCAAATAATTCAAAAGAAATGAGAGAGTCACATGCTTCTTCAAGGAACACATCGAATTGGTCGTATGGCCATGCTGTTGGCACTTGCGGATGAGAATGAAAGTCCCGTATTATCTATTCCGAAAGGTTGGAAATATTGTACTGGGAAAGTTGGTTCTATGAATTCGCAAAAAGTAGTAGCAGCAATGGAAACAGCGGCTAAGAGCAACCGAGTTATTGAAACAGATGTTTACAGAGAAACACATGCACTTTATCATGCAATTATGGAAGCTTTGTACGGAGTGACGAGAGGTCAAATTCAGTTAGCAGACGTTCTTCGTACAGTAGGACTTCGCTTTGCGATTGTGCGCGGTACACCATACGACGGAAAAAAAGAAGGCGAATGGGTTGCTGTTGCACTTTATGGAACGATTGGTGCACCTGTAAAAGGATCTGAGCATGAGGCGATTGGTTTAGGAATTAATCACATATGATTTGCCCATAGTCTATTAGTTAGAAGGGGGCCTTATTTTTTAGGACAGAAGTCTGTCTTAAAAAGATAAGGTCCCCTTTTGCCTTTATAAGGAGGAAAAAGAATGATTACGTTAACAGGACACACATTGACAGTTGAAGAAATGAAGAGGTTGTTACTTGAAGGTGAAGGTGTAACAGCTTGCCCAACTAGTATGCAAAAAGTGGCAGAGTGCCGCGAAGTTGTCGAGAAAATTGTAGAGGACGGAAAAGTCGTTTACGGTATTACAACTGGATTTGGAAAGTTTAGTGATGTACTTATTCAAAAAGATGATGTAAAAGCACTTCAACACAACTTAATTCAGTCACATGCGTGCGGAATAGGCGATCCATTCCCTGAAGAAGTATCACGCGGTATGTTGATTCTACGAGCTAATACGATGTTAAAAGGAGTATCGGGTGTTAGACCGCTTGTTGTAAACATGCTTCTTGAGTTTGTAAATCGTAAAATTCATCCAGTCGTTCCGCAACAAGGATCACTAGGAGCGAGCGGTGATTTAGCACCTTTATCTCATCTTGCTCTCGTTTTGTTAGGTGAAGGTGAAGTGTTCTACAAAGGAAAACGAGTTCATGCGATGGTTGCTCTTACAGAAGAAGGACTTGAACCTATTGAACTTGAAGCAAAAGAAGGTCTTGCGTTAATCAATGGTACGCAGGCAATGACAGCGCAAGGGGTTCTTTCTTATATAGAAGCTGAAGCAAGTGCTTATCAATCAGAATTAATTGCATCGATGACAATGGAAGGATTACGCGGCATTATTGATGCATTCGATGAAAATGTTCATAAAGCGCGTGGTTATAAAGAGCAAGTCGAAGTGGCAAGCAGAATTCGTGATATTCTTCATGATAGTAAACTTGTGACAAAACAAGGAGAACTTCGTGTACAAGATGCATATTCACTTCGTTGTATCCCGCAAGTTCACGGTGCTTCTTGGCAAGTTTTAAATTATGTGAAAGAAAAATTAGAAATTGAAATGAATGCAGCAACAGATAATCCACTTATTTTTGATGGCGGTGAAAAAGTAATCTCTGGTGGTAATTTCCACGGACAACCAATTGCATTTGCAATGGACTTCTTAAAAGTAGGGATGGCGGAGCTTGCAAATATTTCAGAGCGCCGTATTGAACGCCTAGTAAATCCGCAATTAAATGACTTACCACCATTTTTAAGTCCAGAACCAGGACTTCAATCAGGTGCCATGATTATGCAATATGCAGCGGCTTCACTCGTTTCAGAAAATAAAACGTTAGCTCATCCAGCGAGTGTAGATTCAATTCCGTCTTCAGCTAACCAAGAAGATCACGTAAGTATGGGAACAATCGCTTCACGTCATGCGCATCAAATTATTCAAAATGCAAGACGCGTTCTTGCAATTGAGATGATCTGTGCGATGCAAGCAGCAGAATATCGCGGAATTGAAAACATGAGTACAGTTACAAAAACGTTCTATCATCAAGGTCGTCAGCAAGTGCCTTCTATTACAAATGACCGTATATTCTCAACGGATATTGAAAATATCGCGCATTGGTTAAAAACGAATTATTCAATAAAGGAAAGATTGGATGTAAATGCAGCACTATAAAACGAGAAAAGGGAGAGATTGAAATGGAAAAAGTACAACAAACAATTCGTGCGGCAAGAGGTACTGAGTTACAAACGAAAGGATGGGTTCAAGAAGCTGCACTTCGAATGTTAATGAACAATTTAGATCCTGAAGTAGCTGAAAAACCAGAAGAATTAGTTGTGTATGGCGGAATTGGCCGTGCAGCTCGTAATTGGGAAAGCTACCATGCAATTGTTGATTCATTAAAAACGTTAGAAAACGATGAAACGTTACTTGTTCAATCAGGAAAACCGGTAGCAATTTTTAAATCACATGAAGATGCGCCTCGCGTTCTTTTAGCGAACTCAAACTTAGTACCGAAGTGGGCGAACTGGGATCACTTCCGTGAACTAGAGAAAAAAGGTCTTATGATGTACGGACAAATGACAGCGGGTAGCTGGATTTACATTGGGACACAAGGGATTTTACAAGGAACATATGAAACATTTGGTGAAGCGGCACGTCAACATTTCGATGGTTCATTAAAAGGTACTGTAACGATTACTGCTGGTTTAGGTGGCATGGGTGGCGCACAACCGCTTGCTGTAACGATGAACGGCGGTGTTGTAATTGCTATTGATGTAGATAAGCGTAGTATCGATCGTCGTATTGAAAAGAGATATTGTGATAAGTATACAGAATCATTAGAAGAAGCATTGGCTATTGCAAACGAATATAAAGAGAAGAAAGAGCCTATTTCAATTGGATTATTAGGTAATGCAGCAGAAATTTTACCTGAGTTAGTAAACCGTAATATTATCCCTGACTTAGTTACGGATCAAACTTCTGCCCATGATCCATTAAACGGTTATATTCCAGTAGGTTACACAGTAGAAGAAGCAGCGAAGCTTCGTGAAGAAGATCCAGAACGTTACGTACAATTATCAAAAGAAAGTATGAAAAAACATGTAGAAGCAATGCTTGCAATGCAAGAAAAAGGCGCGATTACATTTGATTACGGAAATAACATTCGCCAAGTTGCTTTCGATGAAGGATTAAAAAATGCTTTCGATTTCCCGGGATTCGTTCCAGCATTTATCCGTCCATTATTCTGTGAAGGAAAAGGACCATTCCGCTGGGTAGCACTTTCTGGTGATCCAGAAGATATTTATAAAACAGACGAAGTTATTTTACGCGAGTTCGCGGATAATGAGCATTTATGTAATTGGATTCGTATGGCACGCCAGCAAGTTGAGTTCCAAGGTCTTCCATCACGTATTTGTTGGCTTGGTTATGGCGAGCGTGCAAAATTTGGCCGCATTATTAATGAAATGGTGGCTAATGGGGAATTATCAGCACCGATCGTTATCGGCCGTGACCATTTAGATTGCGGATCAGTAGCATCTCCAAACCGTGAAACAGAATCTATGAAAGACGGTAGTGATGCAGTAGCAGACTGGCCAATTTTAAATGCATTAATTAACAGTGTAAACGGTGCAAGCTGGGTATCTGTTCACCACGGTGGTGGCGTTGGTATGGGGTATTCACTTCACGCTGGAATGGTTATCGTTGCAGATGGAACAGAAGCAGCGGCAAAACGTATTGAACGCGTATTAACTTCTGACCCTGGTATGGGTGTTGTTCGTCACGTTGATGCTGGCTATGACTTAGCGGTTCAAACTGCGAAAGAAAAAGGCGTTAACATCCCAATGATGAAATAAGGAGGAAGAAACATGCTGGACACTTTACTAATTAATATCGGTCAATTACTAACAATGGATCAAGAAGATGGCTTGTTAAGACGGGAAGCGATGAATACGCTTCCTGTTATTAAAAACGGTGCGGTTGGAATTGAAAATGGTGTAATTACTTTCGTTGGAACAGCGGAAGAAGCTAAAGGATTACAAGCGAAAGAGGTTATTGATTGCGACGGGAGAATGGTTTCTCCTGGTCTTGTTGATCCGCATACTCATCTTGTATTTGGTGGATCTCGTGAAAATGAAATCGCGCTAAAACTACAAGGAGTTCCGTACTTGGAAATTTTAGAACAAGGTGGAGGTATTCTTTCAACTGTAAATGCAACGAAACAAGCGTCGAAAGAAGAACTTGTTCAAAAAGCTAAATTCCATTTAGACCGTATGCTATCTTTCGGAGTTACAACTGTAGAAGCGAAGAGTGGTTACGGATTGGATGATGAGACAGAATGGAAACAATTAGAGGCAACTGCACAATTACAAAAAGAGCATTCAATTGATTTAGTTTCAACATTTTTAGGTGCTCATGCAGTTCCGAAAGAGTATAAAGGAAGATCGAAAGAATTTTTACAATGGATGCTAGATTTATTACCGGAAATGAAAGAGAAGCAATTAGCTGAGTTCGTTGATATTTTCTGCGAAACAGGTGTGTTCTCTGTAGAAGAATCAAAAGAATTTTTATTAAAAGCGAAAGAGCTTGGCTTTGATGTGAAAATTCATGCAGATGAAATCGACCCTCTTGGTGGTGCGGAAGCAGCGGCTGAAATTGGTGCAGCATCAGCGGACCATTTAGTTGGCGCTTCTGATAAAGGAATTGAAATGCTTGCGAATTCTAATACAGTAGCAACTTTATTACCAGGAACAACTTTCTATTTAAATAAAGAAAGCTTCGCACGCGGCCGCAAAATGATTGATGAAGGTGTTGCAGTTGCTTTAGCTACAGACTTTAACCCAGGTAGCTGTCCAACTGAAAACATTCAGCTTATTATGAGCATTGCGATGCTGAAACTGAAAATGACACCAGAAGAAGTTTGGAATGCGGTAACAGTGAACTCATCTTATGCCATTAATCGAGGCGATGTAGCTGGTAAAATTAGAGTTGGTCGTAAGGCGGATTTAGTTTTATGGGATGCTTATAATTACGCTTACGTACCGTACCATTACGGCGTAAGTCATGTAAATACAGTATGGAAGAATGGGAATATCGCATATACAAGAGGTGAACAATCGTGGAGCACGGCCACTATTTAAAGAAAAATGCAAAGTTTATCGATCGGGAAGTGACGAAATGGAGCGAAATGATTGAAAATTGGGAGGAAGGTGTGGAAATATTCGGTGCTGCCTTAATTGGAGCGCCCCTTTCTAAACCATCTATTAGTCATTCAGGAGCATGTTTTGCGCCAAAAACAATTCGTGCGATGTTAGATGCATATAGCACGTACGCAATCACAGAAGAACACGATATGAAAGAAAGTGTTCTTCATGATTGCGGTGATATTACGATGCATGTGACAGATATAAAAGAGAGTCATAACCGAATTGCGAAAACAGTTGGTCACTTGACGAAAGTAAATCCGAAAATGATACCAATCGTTCTTGGTGGTGACCACTCGATTAGTTTTCCGAGTATAACTGGTTTTGCAAATAGTAAAGGGAAGGTCGGTATTATTCAATTTGATGCTCATCATGATTTACGTAATTTAGATGATGGTGGTCCATCAAATGGTACACCGTTCCGTAGTTTGCTAGAAAATGATGTGATTACAGGAAAACAACTCGTTCAAATTGGGATTCGTAATTTTTCAAATGCACGAGCGTACCATGAATATGCAAAAGAGCATGGCGTGACAGTGTATACAATGAAAGATGTAAGAGAGCGAAAAATAAAAGGTCTTATTTCAGAAAGTATTGAAGTATTAAGAAAACAAGATGTGACTTCTATTTATATTTCTCTTGATATGGACGTACTAGACCAAGCGTTTGCGCCAGGCTGTCCAGCAATTGGCCCTGGTGGGATGGATAGTACAACTTTACTTGATGCAATTGAATTCCTTGGTAAAGAGCCACTCGTTCAAGGGATGGATGTAGTAGAAATTGATCCAACTCTTGATTTTAGGGATATGACGAGTAGAGTAGCTGCGCAAGTGATTATGAGTTTTCTTTTAGCGCGAGAAACGATTAGTAAACAGGTTAGTATATAAGCGAAGGATCGTGTGTGAAGTTTTGAAGCAACCGTTTTTGTCATTATATAAAAATACATCGCTACTTATATGTAGTGATGTGTTTTTTTTTGTTTTATAAGGTATATAAAATTGGAGGAAATGGGTGTAGAAATGTAACAAAATCGCGGGTTTTTTAGTGTTTCTGTACAGCTTGAATTTTTATGTGTAAATAAATTGACATAGAAAATAATTTTGTGATATTATAAAAATTTTGCTAAAAAAATAAATGTGTGTTAAGATTGAGAAGGTTACCATATATGGAGGTGGATTATTTGTTTCAAATTGGCGATAACATCGTTTATCCAATGCACGGAGCAGGTATAATTAAAGCCATAGAAGAAAAGGAAATCTCAGGAGAAAAAAGACAGTATTATGTTATAAAAATGTCGGCTAGTAATATGGAAGTAATGATTCCTATGGGGAAAATATTGAGTTCAAATATACGACCAGTTACAGATATAAAGGCATTAACAAACATAATAGATATTTTTCAGCATGGGGAATCAGATAGATTACTTACGTGGAAACAAAGGTATAAATTAAACACTGATAAAATAAAAACGGGTAAAATACAAGAAGGTGCTGAAGTTGTACGTGATTTATTACGTATGCAGAAAGAAAAAGCACTTAATGCAAGCGAAAAGAAAATGTTAGATAACGCACATGAATTTTTGATTAGTGAGCTGGGATTAATTGAAGGTATCACAGAAAATCAAATAAAAAGCTTTTGTTAAGATTCATTGTAGATAATGTATTACATCCCAAAAAAGATCTTGAATTTTTTGGGAATATAATTATAGAAAATCAATCATTTCAAAGACATTCAACTCTTTCAAACCACTTTTAGAGCATTAACCTCTTTTGTTATTACTACAATTTAATCCATTTTTATTTTTAAATTTCTTTTACGAATGTTCGAAGTTTAATTAAATAACTCGATAAAATAGTTACTTGATTTTTGCAATCCTGATTCACACTGGCACGGACGAGGAGCCGTAAGGATGAAAGAGAGGTAGGGCTTTCATTGTTTTAGGTATATAAGTTATTATTTTTAGAAGAATACTGAACCACTCCCACTTCTATTGTTAAGAGATTTTCCATATGTGAGGAGATAATAATTGTTTATTTTCTTTATTTAAAAGAGATAAACGAATTGTTAGCCTTATATGGTCAACTAAAAAAGGTTTCCTACTTAGGAAACCTTTTTAATTTTATTTATTCCATTTCAGGATATTTTTGTTTTGTTAGTTATCGGGAAAAAGTAAACAAATGTTACTCCATTACGATAATAGGTTTAATCGTTTTTCCTGTTTTAGAATCTTCAAATGCTTGAGAAATTTCTTCAAAAGAATAGAATTGTACAAACTTATCGAATGGGAATAGTCCTTTTTGATAGAAATTAATTAATTTTGGAATGAATAGTTGCGGTACTGCATCACCTTCAACTACCCCTTTAATTGTAATAGCTTTTACGACAATTTCATTTGTTACGTTTAAAGTTAAATCCTTTTTACCAACAGCAACAGTTGCCATTGTACTTTTTACTCGTAAGCATTGAATGGATTGCAGTGTAACAGTATTTACGCCAGTTGTTTCAAATGAGTAATTAGCTCCACCGTTTGTAATTTCTTTAATTTTGGCAACTGGATCTTCGTTTAAGCTATTAATCGTGTGTGTAGCCCCTAATTCCTTCGCTAATTCTAAACGACTATCATGAATATCAATGGCAATGATTGTAGTACATCCAGCAATTTTAGCTGCCATTAAGCCACTGAGGCCAACAGCACCGGTTCCAAATACAACTAGGCTACTACCTGGTTTTGGCTGTAATGAATTTAGGATCGTACCGCTACCAGTCATAATTCCACAACCAAGTGGTCCTAACAAACGTATATCAACATCTTTTGGTACTTTTACAGTATTATTCTCATCAACCACGGCATGGTATGCGAATGAAGATTGGCCGAAGAATTGAGAAATGTCATTATTGTTAAGATCGTGTATAGGTGTTACATGGCGTTTGTTTTTTCCAGAGAAGTTTAATTCAATCATATTTTCGCAAGCAGCAGCATTACCATCTAAGCAATTTTCACAATGACCACAGTAAGAAAATCCAAGTACAACATGGTCACCAGGTTTAACCGATGTTACATTACTTCCCACTTTTTCTACAATACCAGAACCTTCATGTCCTAAAACAACTGGTTTGGGTGTTGGCATTGTACCGTCTAAAACTGTTGCATCTGTATGACATATACCCGAAGCGATAATTTTTACTAATACTTCATCGTCTTTAATCTCGTCTAAGTATACTTCTTGCATATTAAAATCTTGTTCAGGTGTAGAAACGAAAGCTTTTGTTTTCATTGTTATCCTTCTTTCTAAAAATTAAATAAGAAAAAATACTTTCAACTATCTAGGAGTCTTTTATTAGTTCCTAAAATTTCGTTGGTATAATTAAAAAACAAATGAATTATTGAAACCTCGTTAGTGTAAGTTTGAACATAGTACATTGGAAACAGGTTCTATTTGGTTAGTAAATAGTTAAATAATTAATTACCAATATATTCTATAGTAATAAAACTAGAAAAAAAGAAAACATCCACTTAATAAGTATTTTCCTCATCCACTTACTGGACATTAGAATAAACAGTAGATTCCTGAATTTCAGAACCCTTAAAGTTAAAAACGGTTAGTTTTATTATACGAATATTCCTACGTAAGAGCGTATAAATTGACGTTACTATCTAAAAGTAAGTATGATGCGATTATAGTTAGATTTTTTTAGGGGGAAGAAAAATGACAAGTTCAAATAATAAAGCGGCAAGTATTTATGAAGGAACAAATATAAACGCTTGGGGGTCTTTTGAAAATATTGAAGAAACGAAGTTATTTCATCCGATTCAAATTGGATCTTGGTCTCTTCGTAATCGCATAGCGATGGCACCGATGACGAGATGTTTTGCAAATAATGAGACTGGGGTAGTTGGTACTGATGTAGTAGAGTATTATCAAAAACGTGCTGCTGATGGGATTGGATTAATTATTACAGAAGGAATTGTCATTAGCCCGAGAGCAAAAGGGAATCCGGGAGTACCAGGTATTTATACACAAGCGCAAATTGATTCTTGGAAACCTGTTATAGAGGCAGTACATAAAGAAGGCGGAACGATTATTGCTCAAATATGGCATGTTGGACGTATGAGTCATCACGAAATAATTGGTGGTCAAATGCCGCAAGCACCGTCTGCTATTGCTGCGGAGGGTAATGTTCCGCGTTTTCGTAAACCGTTTGATACACCAGTAGCAATGACAATAGAAGAAATAAAAGAAGTTGTCGATCAATATGCACAGGCTGCAAAAAACGCAATCGAAGCTGGATTTGATGGTGTAGAAATTCACGGTGCACACGGATATTTAATTGACCAATTTACTTATGAATTTGCGAATAAACGTACTGATAAATACGGCGGTGACTTAAAACAAAGGTTAACGTTTATGAAAGAAGTTGTTCAGGCTGTAATTGAAGCAGTTGGAGCTGATAAAACGCTTCTTCGCTTCTCTGCCTTTAAAGGTGATAATCCTACTTATATGTGGGAACATCCTGAACTTGCAATTGAAACGTTTGTAAATATGTTTAAAGAAGTTGGATTAACGATGATTCACCCTTCAACGATGAATTATACGCAAGTTATTGCTGACGGTAAGAATTTTCATCAATTAGTAAGAAAGTATTGGGATAGTACTATCGTAGGAGTAGGTAATTTGAATCCGAAAGAGGCAGAAGAAGCACTGCAAGAAGGTACAATTGATGTAGCGGCGTTCGGAAGACCATTAATCGCTAATCCAGATTTTGTTCAGCGAATTAAAAATGCTGAAAGTTTGGTTGAATATGACGCGAAAGAGCATCTTGCTACATTAATTTGAATAAAGATAAAAGGAGAACACATCAGGTGTTCTCCTTTTATTATGGATTTTCATAGGAGGAAGCGGGATGAGTGAAACGCTACTCGTTATTATTAGTATATTGCTCTTATTGATGTTACTATTAATCATTTTTTTTATTATTACATTTTTTATTAAAAAACGGACGCATCATTCTATATTAAAGTTACATCCATACTTAGGAAGGATGCGTTATTTACTTGAAAAGATAGGACCGGAATTTAGGCAATATTGGTTTGATCATGATACGGATGGAAAGCCCTTTTCACGTTATGATTTTCAAAGTGTAATGTTTCTAGCAAAATACCGTTCAGAAATACTCGGTTTTGGATCAAAACGAGATTTTGATGCATCTGGATATTATATCGCTAATACATTATTTCCGAAATTAACAGATGAATTAAGTGTGAATGTAACGCAAGAACGTGAAGGGAAAAAGTATGTGATTCATAAAGAAGGGTTATTTTCACGAAGAGAAAAATTGACAGCGGATACAACGAATCTTTGGTTATATGAAGAAGACGATGCAATTATCGTCGGTGAAAACCGCAAATATCCGTGGAAACTGTATGGCATGTTTGGCGCATCAGCAACTTCTTACGGTGCGATTGGCGAAAATTATATTTTGGCAAGTGGATTTGGCGCGAAGATGGCTGGCGGTTCGTGGATTAATACGGGGGAAGGTGGTGTAATACCGGAACATTTACATACCGGTGCAAATATCGTTGCGCAAATTGGTCCAGGATTATTTGGATATCGTGATGAGGATGGTAAGTTTTCAATGAAGAAATTTATGGAGAAAGCGAAAGAAAGTAATATTAAAGCATTCGAATTGAAATTTGGGCAAGGTGCGAAAATACGTGGTGGTCATCTAGAGGGACAAAAAGTAAATGAGAAAATTGCTTCTGTTCGGAATGTGCGAGAAGGAGAAACGATTAATTCACCGAATCGATTTCCATTTTTAAAGAATGCAGTAGATACACTTTATTTTATTCAACGTTTGCAAGAAAACGGTGGTAAACCAGTTGGGATGAAGATTGTAATTGGACAGCAGGAACCGTTGGAAGATTTATTCAAAACGATGAAAGAGTTAAACATTTATCCAGATTTCATTACAATTGATGGTTCAGAAGGTGGATCAGGTGCTACGTATAAATCAATGGCAGATAGTATGGGAATACCGCTTATTCCAGCATTACTGACATGTATTGATACAGCGAATCATTACGGTGTTCGGGAAAAATTCAAAGTGTTTGCCTCAGGGAAATTAATTACACCAGATAAAGTGGCAATTGCTTTAGCCATTGGTGCAGATGCTGTAAATTCAGCACGCGGATTTATGATGGCAAGTGGCTGTATAATGGCACTTCAATGTAATTCCGGACAATGTCCATCTGGAGTTGCCACGACGAATCCGCACTATCAAAAAGCGCTAGATCCGTATGAGAAGAAATGGCGAGTAATGAATTATGTTGTTAGTATGAGATATAGTTTGTTCTCACTTGCGGCAGCAGCGGGAGTAAAGAGCCCGCGCCATTTAACGAGAGAGCATATTGTGTTTAAAGATGAGGTGGGGCGGATAGTTCCTCTTTCAGAATTGTTTCCTACTAGTAAATAGAAGATATGCTATGTTTAATACATTAAAAGTCATACATTCGTATGGCTTTTTTCTTTTAAAATTCAACTAATAAACGAATGAAAATAAGGTGTGAAAAAACGCTATTTTATTTTCTGAATATTTTTACTTTAATTCCTTTTAAAAACGGGGTAATCCACTGGGATAAAGGCGTTTATAAAGGTTTTCACATGTAGTGAAAAGGGCTTGTTCACTTGAAAGAACAAAAAATGTTTGTTAAGGTAGGGAACCATAAGCGAAAACAAGAAAATAGAAAAAGTCATTTTTCGAAATTTTGAATGGCTTATGTAACTAAGGGAGAGATTTGGTGAAGATTGAGATTATGGTTTCG
Source organism: Bacillus sp. SRB_331 (assembly GCF_003264175.1). Classification (NCBI taxonomy): domain Bacteria; kingdom Bacillati; phylum Bacillota; class Bacilli; order Caryophanales; family Bacillaceae; genus Bacillus; species Bacillus sp. SRB_331. Next base: position 55,837 of record NZ_NADV01000030.1, read on the forward strand.
CTTGCTATTTATATGGCAGGTATGTTGTATATCGGCTATTGGTCTTATAAGAAGACATCCGATTTATCAGATTATATGTTAGGCGGAAGGGGACTCGGTCCAGCAGTTACAGCTTTATCAGCTGGTGCTTCTGACATGAGTGGTTGGATGCTAATGGGATTACCTGGTGCGATGTATGCAACAGGATTATCAAGTGTATGGATTGCGATAGGTTTATTAATAGGTGCTTATGCAAACTATTTAATTCTTGCCCCGCGTTTGCGAACGTATACAGAAATGGCAAATGATTCAATTACGATTCCAGATTTTTTAGAAAATCGGTTTAAAGATCGTACGAAAATACTTCGTTTTGTCTCCGCTATCGTCATTTTAGTGTTTTTCACATTTTATGCGTCAGCTGGTTTAGTTTCAGGTGGACGTTTGTTTGAGAATTCTTTCAATCTTGATTATAAAATTGGTTTATTTGTAACTGTCGGTGTCGTTGTTGCTTATACATTATTCGGTGGCTTTTTAGCAGTAAGTTGGACCGACTTTGTGCAAGGTTGTATTATGTTTATTGCTCTTGTGTTAGTGCCAATTGTAGCTTTTACAGATGTCGGTGGTGTAACAGAAACATTCAATACGATTAAGCAAGTTGATGCATCGCATTTAGATATGTTTAAAGGTACTACAATTCTTGGTATTATTTCATTTTTAGCATGGGGTCTTGGGTATTTTGGTCAACCGCATATTATTGTTCGCTTTATGGCAATTACCTCTGTTAAAGATTTAAAAACTTCTCGTAGAATCGGTATCGGTTGGATGACGATTTCAATTATAGGTGCAATGCTTACTGGTCTAATTGGTATTGCTTATTACGCTAAAAATAATGAGAAATTACAAGACCCAGAAATGGTCTTTGTAACATTCTCAAACATTTTATTCCATCCGTATATTACTGGATTTTTATTGTCAGCTATTTTGGCTTCGATTATGAGTAGTATTTCCTCGCAATTACTCGTTATTTCAAGTGCTGTAACGGAAGATTTCTATAAAACATTTTTCCGTCGTAACGCAAGTGATAAAGAACTTGTATTTATCGGTAGACTGTCAGTATTAGTAGTAGCTATGATCGCAGTTGTTTTAGCGTATCATCCAAGTGATACAATTTTAACACTTGTCGGTTATGCTTGGGCAGGATTTGGTTCAGCATTCGGACCCGCCATTTTATTAAGTTTATATTGGAAGAGAACGAACAAATGGGGCGTTCTTGCTGGTATGATTGTAGGTGCAGTAGTTGTTATTACTTGGGTACAAATTCCAAGTTTAAAAGCGACTATGTATGAAATGGTACCTGGATTCTTCTGTAGTTTATTAGCTGTTATAGTTGTAAGTTTATTAACGAAAGAACCAGTGAAAGCAATTCATCGTGAATTTAACGAGATGGAAGCAGTGTTGGAAGAGGAAACGAAATAATTAGCGAAGAGAGTAAATGCTAACTAGCATTTACTCTCTTTTGATTTAAAATGAAAATAAGTGCTTGTTGACAACTAAAAGTAAGCAACTTATAATAAATATTGAGTTCAAGATAATTTATTTCCGAATAAAGATTTTAGATGGAGTAAATATTTTTTTTTGGAATTATCTCGAATTCGAGATGAATTCAGTGATATAGAAGATAATGCGTAATTTCACAGCTTATATCTCGAATTAAAGATAAAATCATAACGATGGATTTTACTTTGCAGTATGGACAAAATGAATAATGAATTTTAATGTATAAAAGTTTTTAAAATGAAATAAAAAGGGGCGGAGAAAATGGAAAAGAAAACAATGGGAATTCATCACATTACAGCAATCGTAGGACACCCACAAGAAAATGTAGATTTTTATGCAGGTGTATTAGGATTGCGTTTAGTAAAACAAACAGTGAATTTTGATGATCCAGGTACGTATCATCTTTATTTTGGTAATACAGGAGGAAAGCCTGGAACAATTATTACGTTTTTCCCATGGGCAGGTGCTCGTCAAGGTATTATTGGGGACGGTCAAGTAGGCATTACGTCTTATGTCGTACCAAAAGGTACAATGGAGTTTTGGGAAAATAGATTAGAAAAATTCGACGTACCGTATACAAAAATGACTCGGTTTGGAGAACAGTATATAGAATTTGATGATCCACATGGTTTGCATATAGAATTAGTTGAAAGAGAAGAGGGCGAATTAAATAATTGGACTTTTGGGGAAGTTACGCCAGAAGTAGCAATTAAAGGATTTGGCGGTGCTGTTCTTTTATCTGCACAACCTCAAAAAACTGCTGAATCGTTAGAGCATGTTATGGGTCTTGAGAAAGTAGGAGAAGAGGGAGAGTTTATGCGGTTCCGTTCTTCTGCTGATATTGGAAATATTATCGATTTGAGATTATCAACAATTGGACGTGGGCAAATGGGTGTTGGTACAGTTCATCATATTGCTTGGAGAGCGAGTGATGATGCTGATCAATTAGACTGGAAAGAGCATGTTTCTCGCTTTGGATATGGTGTAACCCCTGTACAAGACCGAAACTATTTTAACGCAATTTATTTTAGAGAACACGGCGAAATCTTATTTGAAATTGCAACAGACCCTCCTGGTTTTGCCCATGACGAATCTTTAGAGACGATGGGTGAGGAGTTAAAATTACCGGATCGATATGAACAACATAGAAAACAAATTGAACAGACACTCTTACCATTTGAAGTGAGAAATCTAGATTAAAGTGATTGAAAGGGGAAAAGGAATATGATGAAACATGTTTTTCAAAAAGGAAAAGATACGTCAAAACCAGTGTTGTTATTGCTTCATGGTACAGGAGGAAATGAATTAGATTTATTACCGCTTGCAGAAAGAATTGATCGGGAAGCTTCTGTATTAAGTGTTCGTGGAAATGTATTAGAAAATGGGATGCCTCGTTTCTTCCGCCGATTAGCAGAAGGTATTTTTGATGAAGAGGATCTTGTTTTACGTACGAAGGAATTAAATGAATTTTTAAATGAAGCAGCAAAAACATATGAATTTGATAGAGATAATATCGTAGCTGTTGGGTATTCAAATGGAGCAAATATTGCGGCGAGCTTATTATTCCATTACGAAAATGCATTAAAAGGTGCAGTCCTTCATCACCCAATGGTGCCTAGAAGAGGAATACAATTACCTAATTTAGCAGAGAAATTCGTGTTTATCGCTGCTGGAACAAATGATCCAATTTGTTCACCTTCTGAGTCAGAGGAATTGAAGATGCTATTAGAAAATGTAGATGCTAATGTAACAATGCATTGGGAAAATAGAGGACATCAATTAACGATGAATGAAGTAGAGAAGGCAACAGAATGGTATGAAAAAATATTTTCACATGCATAAATAGTAGACTAAATCGAGTGTAAAATCATAAAGATTTTATACTCGATTTTTTTGTTGCAATTTAAGGGGTTAAAAGAGAATAGGAAAGTTATGTTAAAATATAAAGAAAATGTAGAATAATGGAGGGGAACTATTAGATGTCAAACTACGAAAATGAAGAAATGCTAACGGGAGGGAATGTCTCAAACGTATATCGTTCGGAAGATACTGTTCGACGAGAATTAAAGCAAGGCAGTACCAAAATTCATAAGCTATTAAATCATTTGGAAAACAAAGGTTTTAGTTATGCACCAAAGTTTTTAGGTATTGATGATAAAGATAGAGAGATATTATCATTTATTGAAGGAGAAGCTGGTAATTACCCTTTAAAAGAGTACATGTGGTCTAATGATGTTTTAAAAGAAATAGCGAAGATGCTCCGTCTTTATCATGATGCTGTGAGTGATTTCCCGTTATCAGATGATTGGAAACCGATGGATAATACTCCAAATAAAATAGAGGTTGTATGCCACAATGATTTTGTAATATACAACATTATTTTTAATAACGAAAAACCAGTAGGTATTATTGATTTTGATGTTGCTGGTCCTGGACCGAGACTTTGGGACATAGCCTATACTCTTTACACTTGTGTCCCATTAAGTAGAGTTTATTATAAGGAAACAGGTGCGGCGGTTTATTATAATTCATTACAGCATGCAGACCGCATAAAGCAAAGAGTTAAATTGTTTTTTGAGTCCTATAAAAGTGATGGCATCGCCGAGGATTATTTAGAGATGGTACTTCTACGATTAGAAGGATTATGTAAATACATGAAAAGAAAAGCACTAGAAGGCGATATGAACTTCCAAAAGATGATAGATGAAGGGCATCTTGAACATTATGAAAATGATATTCAGTTTATTCGTAAACATGGAAAAGAGTGGATTTAATAAAATAAATCGTATACAAAAATAAAGCTCAGAGTCATATAGGGACTTTGAGCTTTTTAACGTATTAGTGTAGATATTTTCCACAATAACCCGACTACTTATAACAGATGTCTTTTACTATATTAATGTAGCATAGTTAAGAGTTTGTTACAGGCTGAGCTGTAGCAATCGGTAATTGGATATCGACAGTTGTTCCTATGTTTAATTCACTGGAAATGAATAATTTTCCGTGATGCTCTTGAATGATTTTATAGCACATCATTAAGCCAAGGCCAGTTCCTTTTTCTTTCAAGCTATAAAAAGGTTCGCCAAGACGAGCCATGCGCTCTTCAGGAATCCCACAACCTTCATCCATAATGCGTATTGAAACAAAATCATTTTCTAACGAAGCTGTTTGAATGAATATGTTACCACCATCAGGCATCGCCTCGATTGCATTTTTTAATATGTTAATCAAAACTTGTTTTAATTGATTACTGTCACATTGAATGTCAGAAATATAATCGAAATGATCCATGATGATATGAACGCTATGCATAACTGCTGTTGGTAAAATAAAAGTTACAACTTCTTCAATTAATGCTTGTACGTTGCATGTATGAATAGATAACACTTGTGGTTTAGACATCGCCATAAATTGGCTTGTTATAGATTCCATTTGTGAAATTTCACTCAACATAACGTCCACATACCATTTATTTTCCTCATTTATTTCTGGATGTAATAACGTTAAAAATCCTTTTAATGAAGTGAGCGGGTTTCTAATTTCATGGGCAATTCCAGCTGTCAGTTGTCCTACTACTGCAAGTTTTTCGGATTTCCGTAATAACTTTTCAGTTTCTTTTAGTTCGGTAACGTCTCTTCCCATCACTATAAGACCTTTGCGTGAGCCATCAGGATGGAAGAGTGGGACTTTTGAAATGCTTAAAACTAGGTCGAAATCATTTCTATGTATAATAAATTCCTCTCCGTGAAGAATTTGTCCTTTTTGCCATGTTAGTTCATCGACTTCTTCACAATGCAAAAAAGATTCGCGGTATGCTTCGTTATATTGAATGAGTTCATTATCTCTTTTTCCATGATAAGGAACGTTATGGAAATTGAAACAAGAAAGCGCATAGTCATTCGCTTCAAGCCAGCGTCCTTCATGATCCTTAAAAATAACAAATGCAGGCATTGAATTCATTAATGTGCGTAATCGTTTCTCACTCTCTTGTAGTACTTTCTCAATTCTTTCTGATTTTTCAAGGGGTTTCATAATGGCGTATACACCTGTTAAACGGTTTTTAACAAAAATAGGAACTAATTTTGTTACGACATCTAGTAAATATCCGTCTTTATGATAAATAGAGACGATATACTCTTTTTGATTGTCAGCTGCAGCATTTTTTATGTATTGTAGCACTTGATCAGAAATATGTGCTTCTAAAATAGAAGTGATTGTTTTCCGCTCTAATTCGTTAGAAGTATAACCTAATATTCTTTCCGCAGAGGGGTTAATATGTAAAATAACTCCTTCTAAATTCAATGAAATAATACTATCAGGGTTATGTTCAAAAAGAGATGCATACATTTCTGCTAAAGAACGATTTTGTATATGGTTTCGCAAGCGCTCCGATACGTTTGGGTGACGCTTTTTTTGAGTAGATGAATGTTTTTTACGACTCATAATATTTCCTCCGTACAACTAGCATCTAAAAAGATGAATCTAGTACTAACTATAATATAGGTGCAGTGTGTATTTCTATAAAAAATGGAAATTATATAATAAATTTTCTTTTTTATTTTTAGTGGAAGGTAAAAAAAGGTAGTAATAAGAGAATCTTATATTGCTTTATTAATATTTTCTAAGTTACATGAATGTATTTTCGTTATAACATTAGAATAGAAGAGGGGGAAGGAATATGAAAAATTATATTCAAGGAATTGATCATGTACAAGTAGCGGCGCCAGTAGGATGTGAAGAAGAAGCACGAGAATTTTATGGTAATAAAATTGGTATGGAGGAAATCCCAAAGCCAGAGGAATTAAAGAAGCGTGGTGGGTGTTGGTTTAAGTGTGGAAATCAAGAGATTCATATCGGAGTTGAGCAAAATTTTAATCCAGCTAAAAAAGCGCATCCAGCTTTTTATGTTTTGAAAATTAATGAATTTAAACAAGGGTTAATAAAGCAAGGTATTGAAGTAATAGATGATCATGCGCGACCAGATGTAATCAGATTTTACGTGTCAGATCCGTTTGGAAATCGAATTGAATTTATGGAAAATAAAAACTAGGTGGAGATCCACCTAGTTTTTTACACTTTTCTAAACAATCCTAATACTTCAACAGTCTCCGTAATATTAACGAATGCATGAGGATCAATTTCCGAAATCGTTAGTTTCATACTTGCTAATTCTTCACGTGAAACGACTGTCATAAGTACACGTTTTTTCTCGTTTGAATAAGCACCTTCACCATCAAGTAACGTAATTCCACGTACTACAGTTGAAAGAAGCTTTTTTTTCATTTCTTCTGCTTGATTTGTTACAATCATAAGTGTAACTTTACGATGTTTCGTATGAACGGCATCAATTACTTTACCAGTTACATAAATTGAAAGTAAGCTTGTAAGGGCAACATCCCAAGTGAAGAAAAATCCTGCAATGACAATAACAACAGTATTTAATGCAATAAGGAATCCACCAAGTTTAATATCTCGCTTACGAGATAACAACATACCGATAATATCAAATCCACCAGTTGAACCATGGCAGTTAAAGACAAGACCGATACCAGCTCCGGCGATGACACCGCCAAATACAGATGATAAAAGTGGATCTGTTGCTACGACTTTTACTGGAACATAGTATAATGCAACAGATAATACAATTACAGAAACAACCGTGTTAAAAATTACTTTTTTTCCAAGACCTATGTATCCTAAAATAAGGATAGGTAAGTTCAATACAAAGTTAATAATACCTGTGTTTACAGGGGTTACAATCCCTAAAATAATAGCAATTCCGCCAATTCCACTACTTAAAATTTTATGGGGGATAAGGAAAAGATTAAAGGCAATTGCGATAATAATAGAACCAAAAATAACACCAAGAAATCTGACCATCTCTTTCCCATCCTTCACTAAATAATCATATTATTTCAAGATTATATATGAAATTGAAAGTTTTTGGGGAAAACAGTTTATTTTGGAAAATTAGATTAATCTAAATAGTTCGAGTGTTTGATAAATTGGGAGGGGATACAGATATGAAGATAACGACGTATCAACAGAAGAGTCCTTTAAAACAAGAGTGTGAGGATTCATTTTTTTGTAATGAAGATAAAATGATTTACGGTGTATGCGATGGAGCAACACCGTTAGTTCCATTTTGTGATGAAGAAGGACATAATGGAGCATACATCGCTTCACATTTATTTGCAAGTCATTTTACTTCGCTACGAGAGATCAATAGTTTACAAGATGAAGTTGCAAAGGCGAATGAATTATTGCAAAACAAGATGCTAGAGTACAAGGTTGATACGAGAAAAAAAGACCATCTGTGGTGTACATGTATTGCAGCAGTTCAAATAGAAGGCGAAAAACTTGAATATGCACAGTTAGGTGATTGTATGATCGTTGCAATACTTCAGGATGGAGCGATAAGAGTATTAACGAAAGATACGGTTCAAGGAATTAGTAAACGTGCAAAAAAGAAGAGAGAGGAAGATAGAGAAAAGGGATTACCTGTACCTGAGGAACACGTTTTTCAAGATGTTCAGGAGCAGTTAAAATACAATCGCTATCTTGCAAATATGCCAAACGGCTACTCAGTTGCAAATGGGATGAAAGAAGCTATGGATTATTTACAATATGGTGAATTACATGTAGCTGAAGTAAGTGGGATTTTTATTTGTTCAGACGGATTGTTTCACCCAGAGTGGTCGTTAGAACAAACTGTAGCATATATAAGAAAGAATAGTATAAAAGAATATGTAGCAATCATTGAAAGGTTAGAAGGAGAAAATAGAATAAGACCAGATGATAAAACAGTTATTATGATCGATTTGTAAGAGGAGGATGTTCATATGGAAATTAAATGTGCAAATTTAATATTCCGAGACGAGTTAGTTCCTTTAGAAAAAGTAAATAAACTGATTATCCACCATACGTCAGAAGATGGATGGGATGTGTATAAAACTCACGAATTTCATCAAAAGGTAAGAGGATGGAGCGGGATTGGTTACAATTATTTTATTGAAGAAGATGGAACTGTAGTCGAAGGGCGAGGTTTACATATTGGAGCACATGCGAAAGATAATAATAGTGATACAATTGGAATATGTATGACGGGAAATTTTGATAAATATGATCCAACTACTGCACAAATGAATTCATTATATTCTTTATGTAAAATGTTTATGAAGCAGTTTGCCATAGAGAAAGGAAATATACTCGGCCATAGGGAGTTAGAAGGGGTTACAAAAACTTGTCCAGGAAATCGCTTTTCTATGGTAGAGTTAAGAAAAGTATTATCTTAAATAAAGAGGAGTAAAGAATGATGATGAATATAAAAATACCGACTGACAAAAAAGAAGAGCTTGTAGCACAAATTCAGCAATTTTTTGTTGAAGAAGATTTAGATGAAATTGGACGTTTTCAAGCAGAGCGATTAATAGAAGAAATGATAAAATTAGTAGGACCGTTTGCATACAATCAAGCAATTGGAGATGCTAGAAAGCTTGTAACAGAGAAACTATCTAATATTGAAGAAGATTTGTATGTGTTAGAGAAGAATGAAGGGAAGTAAACTTTCGCCAATTATAAAATAAGTATTTGCCACGGCTTCTTTCCGATGCTTTGTTTGGAAAGGGCCGTGAAATTGTTTTTGGGCAAATAAAATAAAGTTTCTCTTTTTTTGTCAAAAAGAACCCTAGAACTAAAAACGTTATTCTTTCTTAACAAGCTTGATGAGAAAGAATAACGTTTTTTTTTAGATTGAGATTAAAAATATATTATTTTAATTTTATCTTTTTTTAATAATTTATTTATGGGCAATTTATAGTTGCTATTTATAATTCATATATATAACAGCTATGGATACTACGAAAAAGAACTTTGGAGGTGTAACCAATTAGCTGTAATCAAAATTTAAAACATGAATTGCTCACATAGAATCTTCTTTTGGAAGATAAGTGGTGTAATTCTTTGTTAAATGAAGGAAGGTATTGGGAAGCTATGAATAAAACAATTTTAAAAACATGTATAATATCAGCAGTTTTAGGTGGAAGCCTATTAAGTGAAAAAAATGGAGAGGTGAAAGCAGAGGAGGTTACACCACAAACGAATCATACTGGTGTATTCAAAGATGTTCCAAAGGGGCACTGGGCATATGAGGCGATTCATCAATTAACAGGTGAGAAAATTATTTTTGGCTATGATGATGGAAGATTTGGTTTTGGGGATAACGTAACACGCGAACAAGTTGCAGCTTTAATGTATCGTTATTTTAATTTGACAGAAAACAAAAATTATCAGAACCCATACGGTGACATAAGTGAAGATTCGACAAGCTATATAAAGGAAATTTTATCTTTAACAGAGATGGGCGTTTTTACGGGTGACGAGCATGGGAACTTTAGACCGAAGGCATCCTTAACACGTGCAGAAATGGCACAAGTTCTTACAAATGCTTTTCATTTAAAGGCAAAGAGTGATCACACTTTTAATGACGTTGCAACGAACTCATGGGCAAGAAATGCAATTAGTGCTGTTCAAACAAATAATATTGCAAAAGGAGTAGGAGGAGGGAAATTTGCTCCAAGTATGGATGTGACGCGTGAACAGTATGCACAATTTTTATACAATGCAATACAAGAAACTGAGCAAACTCAACAAACGAAAGGGCAACTATTAGCTAGCATACTCGGTGAAACAAATTGGCAAGGGACAAAAGTCTATGACAAAGATCATAATGATGTAACGAAAGAAAATCAAAATTTCATCGGGCTTGCAAAATATGATGCTAAAACTGCAAGGTATGAATTTTTTAATGCAAGTACAGGAGAGAGTCGTAATGATAGCGGTACCTTTTTTATAACGAATGATGGAAAGAAAAGAGTGTTAATTTCTGAAACGCAAAATTATCAAGCAGTTGTTGAATTAACGCAATTAGATAAGGAGAAATTTACATATAAAAGAATGGGGAAAGATGCAAAAGGGAACGATGTAGAAGTATTTGTTGAACATGTTCCTTATCAAGAAAAAGAGCTTTCTTTCACGCGACCTGATAAAAATTTAGAAAGCTCGACGGGGAAAATAGTTACAGACGTTGATGGAGATAAAATTTTATCTAGTACACTATGGAACGGAACGGTGGTATTAGACGAACAGGGTAATAATGTAACAAAATACAACTCAAACTTAATCAGTCTAGCAAAATATGATAAAAATACAAACAAATATGAGTTTTTCAATGTGAATACAGGAGAAAGTCGTGGAGACTATGGTTTCTTTGATGTTGTACATGGTAACAAAATAAGGGCTCACGTTTCGTTAGGAAATAATAAATATGGTGCGGTTCTTGAACTTACAGAGTTAAATAAAGAGAAATTTACGTATACAAGAATGGGGAAAGATGCGAATGGAAAAGATATAAAAATCTTTGTTGAGCATGAACCGTATACAGGTGACCTAAAACCAAATTTCACAAAGTAAGATGTAAAAGTAATCTTAAAGCAAATAATCTTTTACTCTAGCAAAGGCATGATCTTAGAAAATGTTAGTAAGGAAAAGCCTGAGTGATTAGGTAATTACAGTAGAAGTAAAATAGTTGTTTATAGACAAATAGATGCCTTGAGGCATCTATTTGTCGTTTTAAAATGATTTTATGGGTAAATATAAAATACAAACTCTCTTTTCTCAGATCTAGTAACTTACTACTTGCACAACCATATATCTTCGTTCTTTTTTATTTATTCTCTTTATGCTCTTTATATTCATTAACTTTTTCTTTTACATTACCGACAGTATCTTTAGCAGTGCCTTTCACCTTATCCCATTTTCCCTCGGCTTGTAATTTTTTATTGGCAGTTACTTTCCCGACAACTTCCTTTACTTCACCCTTTACCTTATCAATAGCACCTTCTACTTTTTCTTTTAAACCATGATCATGTTTAGTCATACATTTCTCCTCCTTGTAGTTTGAGTAGAATTCTCTTTTCATATTGCAAGTTGAATGATGTATCTAGTAATAGCGTAACAAATTTAGTTTGAATATTCAAATGAGTAACAGGATAGAAAGGTAATTTTCATAAAATGTATACATTCGTAATGGAAAGAAAAAGAAAGTTAATTATATGTCTTTCGCAGTCCATATTGATTTTGTATAAGCAATTTTCATATGGGCACGTTCCATATTATTTTGACTGCCGCTACCGAATCTTGCTTGTCCAACTATTAAATTGCAATTGGATGCAACAGCGGTCTCAATTCGTTTTTGAATTAATACGGTATGACAACCTTTACGTTGAAATTCTGGCAAAGTAGCAGAAGCAGCTAATGAAGCAACACCTTTATTTATATAAAGTACCCCTATACTAGCAGGAGTGTTTTGAACTTCGGCTATGAAAAAATGCCATCCTGGTTTATTGTAAAGAATTTCATTATTTTGACGAACACCATTTTTTGTAAAGGACGGCATATTAAATCCACGTACATAAATATCTGCAAAAGTATGAAACTCATTTTCTTTCAGTTTGCGTACTGAAATGTTAGAAGGGGGAAGCAAAAAATCTTGTCCCGGTATACTATATAAAGCGGTATGGAAGCTAGATTGGTAAAAGCCTTTTTGAGATAAGTATTGAAATAGTTCAGTTGTACCTTGAACCGGTGTAATTTCAAAACGGCAAGGGATTTGTAGTGATTGATAATAAGAGATGATTTCATCTATCTCATCTGTATTTGTAAATGCAATGCCCTTTACTGTGTTAAAAGTAGGACCAGCAATTATTTTTGATGAAGAGGCAGTGGCACTCCCAAACTTTTTCAATTGTACTTGCATTGGGTTGCCGCTTATTGTTTGTAGTGCCTCTAATCTAGAAGAAAGCATATGTATTTCTGCGTTTTCAATTTCTTGTGCTGTATTGACTGTCATAATTGTACTCATACGATTCCTCCGTCAATTAATATAGTTCATAGTACATATACGATTTTTCTTCTGAGATTCCTGTTGAAATGTAAGAGAATAAGAGGTTTTTTGGAAGGGAAATGGAAGCGAACTGTCGAAGGGAGTGGAAACAGATTAAAGGTGGTGCTCTCATGAAACAGAAAGACGTGCAGACATGCTCTCATTGCGGTTCTCAAAACATAGGAGAAGGTGAGTTTATCGGTTATGCACAAATACGGAAAAAGGAAACGATGTTCACATCTTCACCAGTGGATGCTTATATTTGTACAGATTGCGGGAATATCCTTTCATTAAAGGTACGGAATTATGAAAAGTTTAAGCAGAAGCCGTTATGATTGTTAAGAAGTGGTAATATAAAACGTCGTATACGAAAGATCTTACATTAAGTTAATTTAATATAAGTGACATTTTACATATATATGAGTACGCCTTAAAAAAAGAGATAAAAACATATACTGTATGAGATGCTCATCATTCATTACATGAAACAGAAAAATATATAGAAGAAAAAGTAGTCATCTTAGAATGGTTCATAACGAAAACTCCTTTAAATGAATAAAGGAGTTTTTTGTTTTTTTTTATAACAATAATTCCCTTTAATTGTTATAATTGGTCATTGAGAGTAATTATTTTATTAACGCCATAATTATAGAAGAAAAACAGCTAAATCGTATACAAGACCGCTATATAACACAATCGCAACCGTAAGTTGACAAAGTGCAACCGTAGGAAGATAGAGATAGGAGCAATGTTTTACGTATAATTTAGTTAAGAAAACAAAGGGGGACACACATATGGGATTTGGTGAGAAACTTTTTAAATTAAGAAAGGAAAAGGGCCTTTCTCAAGAAGCATTAGCTGAGAAATTAAACACAACAAGGCAAGCAGTTAGTAAATGGGAAAACGGTCAAGGATTTCCTGAAACTGAAAAGTTAATAATGATTGGAAATGTATTTGAAGTATCTCTTGATTACTTATTAAAAGAAACTGCTGAGCAAAGTAATGAAAAGGAAAATGGTTATTATGTAAGTAAGGAAATGGCGGAAGGGTATATAGTGTATGGGCAAAAAATTTCTAAATATATCGCATTAGGATTTAGCTTGCTTATTTTATCTACAATACCGTATTTATTATTTAAAGAAAATGCAACAATGTCTACATTCCTTGTCATTATCATTGCTGTCCTTGGAATTGGAGCAATGATGGTACCTGTAACTATAGAAGAGAGTCGATACAATGTATTAAAAAAAGAAGAATTACTATTTGATCCAAACTTTTTAAAAGAATTGACAAAAAGATATGCGACTATTAAAAAGAAGTATGCTGCAGTAGTAATTGTTGGACTTTGTTTCATAGCAGCAGGAGCGATACCATTTTTATTTGAGAAAAAACGAATTACTTCAGGAGAGCTCGTGCAGTATTATCCTTATTGTGTTGTACTTATTGCTATCGGGTTTTATCTTTTTGTTCGTGTTTTAGGAGTGTTAGAGACGTATCGGATTTTAGTAGAAAATAAAGAATATAGTAATCGTGTCATTTTTAAATTAAAAAAGAAAGTAAGAAAAAAGGTAGATAGTTTTTAAATAGGAGAGAACCATGTTTTGTATCGTATGTATTCAAAACATGGTTTTTATTTATTAGAATTATTTCCAAAGAAATAATTCAGAAAATACAGAAAAATATCGTAATTATTTGTAGAAGTCTGTTATAATATACAGAAATGAAAACGCTTTAAAGGGAGGCTATAAACAATATGATGATGAATGTACCGCTAACAATTAGTTCTATGATGGAAAGAGCAGAGAAACTGTTTTCGAAGAAAGAAATTGTTTCACGGACACATGATACAGTTACGACGTTAACGTATAAGCAGTTAGGTGAAAGGACGAGAAGACTTTCAAGTGCGCTAAAAAAATTAGGAATTAAAGAAGGCGAGCGTATAGGAACGTTAGCGTGGAATCATCATCGACATGTGGAGGCGTATTTTGCTATTCCAGGTATTGCTTCCGTTTTACACACAATTAATATTCGTTTATCTCCTCAACATATTTCATACATTATTCAGCACGCAGAAGATCGCATTTTACTCATTGATGAAGATCTCGTACCACTTGTTGAAAATATTCAATCACAATTATCAACTGTACAAGCCTACATTATTATGACTGATAAAGACGAACTTCCAAAAACTACACTGGAGCCTGTATATCATTATGAAAAGCTATTAGAAGAAGGCGATCCAACTTTCCAATTTGTAAAAGATATTGATGAAAATACACCTGCTGGTATGTGTTATACGTCAGCAACTACAGGAAACCCAAAAGGTGTTGTATATACGCATCGTAGTACTGTATTGCATTGTATGGCACTCGGTTTAGCGGATACAGCTGCTTTATCGGAAAGTGATGCGGCGATGGCAATTGTACCGATGTTCCATGTGAACGCTTGGGGGCTTCCTTTTGCAGCTACTTGGTTTGGAACTAAACAAGTTCTGCCAGGACCAATGTTTACTCCAAAAATTTTATTAGAGATGATTCAAGCTGAAAAAGTAACGATAGCAGCAGGTGTGCCGACAATTTGGCTCGGTGTATTACAAGAGTTAGAAAATAATAGTTACGATTTATCTAGTATAACGAGAATATTATGCGGTGGTGCTGCTGCACCGAAAAGCGTTATTAAAGCATTTGAGCAAAAATATAATGTTCCTTTCGTACATGCATATGGTATGACTGAAACAAGCCCACTCGTAACACTTGCACGTTTAAAAAGTTATGAAACAGAATTATCATATGAAGAGCAATTAGAAATCCGCTCAAAACAAGGATATCTTGTCCCTGGTGTAGAGATGAAAGTAGTCGGTACAAATGGTGAAGTGAAGTGGGATGGTACTGAGATGGGAGAGTTATGTTTACGAGCACCTTGGATCGCTGAAAGCTATTATAACGATGATCGTACTGTCGAAGGATTCCGAGACGGTTGGTTATATACTGGTGATGTTGTTACAGTTGATGAGGAAGGCTGCGTGAAAATTGTTGATCGTACGAAAGATGTTATTAAAAGCGGGGGAGAATGGATTTCTTCAGTGGATCTTGAAAATGCTTTAATGGCACATGATGCTATATTTGAAGCGGCTGTCGTTGCAATTCCTCATCCGCAGTGGCAAGAACGCCCAGTTGCCTGTGTTGTTCAAAAGAAAAATAGTACGGTTACAAAAGAAGAAATATATGAGTTTTTAAAACCACAGTTTGCTAAATGGTGGTTACCGGACGATATTGTATTTATGGAGGAAATTCCGAAAACATCTGTTGGGAAGTTTTTAAAGCAGGCGCTTCGGAAAGAACTTGAGCATTTGCATAAAGAGAAATAATTGAATTTACGTTTGTAAACTTATATGGAGACAAGGTTGACAAACGGTGGATAGAAAGATAAGATAACCCCTATAATATGTTATCTAAAATCTAATTTAAGTTTACAAATAGGAGAAGCAAATATGAATAAAAAAAACTTAGTTTTCGTCGCTTTATTTAGTTCTATTATGGGAGTGTTAGGATTAATACCTCCAATTGCTCTTGCTATTACACCAGTTCCGATTACATTACAATCACTCGGTGTTATGCTTGCTGGTGGATTGTTAGGATCACGTCTTGGTGCGTTAAGTCAGCTTATTTTCTTACTTATAGTTGGAGTTGGAGCACCATTACTTGCTGGTGGACGCGGTGGTCCAGGCGTATTTGTTGGGCCAAGTGCAGGATATTTACTTGGTTATATCGTTGGAGCGTTTGTCATTGGTTATTTAATTGAGCGTTTACGTGAAGTTTCTATAATAAAGGTATTATGTATTAATATAATTGGTGGTATTTTCGTAGTTTATGTATTTGGTATTATTGTACAAGCTTTCTTTATGGATGTTTCTATATGGCAGACGATGAAAGTAAGTGCCGTATTTTTACCAGGTGATTGCATAAAAGCGACTATAGCAGCAATTCTTGTAACGAAATTACATCGTTCATTGAAACATATTATTACGCCTGCTTTGAAGAATAAAAAAATTACAAATGCAGGGTAAGAAAGGGTAAGAAAAAGGAGAAACACGTTACTTGCGTGTTTCTTTTTATTATTTTGTAAAGAAAGGACGTCTCATATGGGGATTACAAAAGAATATAAAAAGTATGCCTCTTTACAACCAAATAAAATAGCGATTAAAGAAAATGATAGAGTATTAACATATAAAGAATGGTTGGAGTCAGTTTGTAAAGTAGCAAACTGGTTGAATGAAAAAGAATCGCAGAATAAAACGATAGCAATTGTATTAGAAAATAGTATGGAGTTTTTACAACTATTTGCTGGTGCTGCGATGGCTGGATGGGTTTGTGTGCCGTTAGATATAAAGTGGAAAGAGGATGAGCTCAAAGAAAGAATTGCAATTAGTAATCCGGATGTGATTGTGACAGAGCGATATAAGGTAAATGATCTACCGGATGAAGAAGGAAGAGTAATTGAAATTGATGAGTGGAAAAGAATGATAGAGAACTATCTTCCTACATATAATCCTGTAGAAAGTGTACAAAATGCTCCGTTTTATATGGGATTTACATCAGGATCGACTGGGAAGGCAAAAGCATTTTTACGTGCACAACAATCGTGGGTTCATAGTTTTGATTGCAATATACATGACTTTCATATGAAAAAAGAAGATTCTATTTTAATAGCTGGGACGCTCGTTCATTCTCTTTTCTTATACGGCGCAATAAGTGCATTGTTTTTAGGGCAAACGGTACACATAATGAGAAAGTTTGTACCAGTTCAAGTGCTATCTAGTATAAGGATAGAGAATATTTCTGTAATGTATACAGTTCCTACAATGCTTGAGTCTTTGTATAAAGAAAATAAAGTAATTGAAAGTGAAATGAAAATTATTTCGTCAGGAGCGAAATGGGAAGCTGAAGCAAAAGAGAAGATGAAGAATGTGTTTCCTTATGCAAAAAGATATGAGTTTTATGGTGCGTCTGAGCTAAGCTTTGTAACGGCATTGGTTGATGAAGAGAGTGAAAGAAAACCGAATTCAGTAGGGAAACCTTGTCATAATGTACAAGTTCGAATATGTAATGAAGCAGGAGAAGAAGTACAGACAGGTGAGATAGGAACTGTGTATGTGAAAAGTGATCAATTTTTTATGGGCTATGTATCGGATGGAGCTATAATCCCGCAATTGTCCGAAGGTGGCTGGATGACAGTGCAAGATGTGGGCTACCAAGATGAAGAAGGCTTTATATATATTGTTGGTAGGGAGAAGAATATGATTTTATTTGGAGGAATCAATATTTTCCCAGAAGAAATAGAAAGGGTATTACAGACACATCCAGCTGTTGAAGAAATAGTTGTGGTTGGTGTAGAAGATAGTTACTGGGGTGAAAAACCTGTCGCCATCGTAAAAGGAAGTGCTACGAGGCAACAATTAAAAAGTTTTTGCTTACAACGATTATCCTCGTTTAAAATACCGAAAGAATGGCATTTTGTAGATGAAATACCTTATACAAATAGCGGGAAAATCGCTCGTATTGCAGCAAAAAATATGATTGAAAACCGGGAGAAGATATATGAATAGAGCGGTTATTGTAGAAGCAAAAAGGACACCTATTGGTAAGAAAAATGGGATGTTGAAAGATTATGAAGTTCAGCAATTAGTAACGCCGCTTCTTACGTTTTTAAGTAAAGGAATTGAGAGAGAAATAGACGATGTCATATTAGGGAATATTGTGGGGCCGGGAGGGAATGTTGCAAGATTATCTGCTTTAGCGGCAGGACTTGGTTATCATATCCCTGGTGTAACGATTGATCGGCAATGTGGTGCCGGATTGGAAGCGATTCGCACCGCATGTCATTTCATTCAAGGCGGCGCAGGTAATTGTTATATTGCAGGAGGAGTAGAGAGTACAAGTACATCACCTTTTCAAAATAGAGCGCGATTTTCACCAGAAACAATTGGTGATCCTAATATGGGAGTGGCGGCTGAATATGTTGCAGAGCGCTATAATATAACACGAGAAATGCAAGACGAATACGCTTGTCTTAGTTATAAAAGGACACTGCAAGCAGTAGAAAATGGATATTTACAAGATGAAATACTTTCGTTTAATGGATCTTTTGACGAAGCTATAAAACGAGAAATGAATTATGAAAGAATGATTAAAAGAACAAAGCCCGCATTTTTGAAAAATGGTACAGTAACGGCAGGTAATTCGTGTGGTGTAAATGATGGAGCATGTGCTGTTCTTGTAATAGAAGAGGGGCAAGCCCGAAAATTAGGATACAAGCCTGTACTTCGTTTCGTTCGTAGTGCTGTAGTTGGCGTGGATCCAAATCTTCCAGGGACTGGTCCGATATTTGCGGTGAACAAATTATTAAACGAAATGAATATGAAAGTAGAGGACATCGATTATTTTGAAATAAATGAAGCATTTGCTTCAAAAATTGTTGCTTGTGCAAAGGAGTTACAAATTCCTTTTGAAAAATTAAATGTAAATGGTGGAGCAATTGCGCTCGGTCATCCGTACGGTGCATCTGGAGCTATGCTTGTGACACGTTTGTTTTATCAAGCACAAAGAGAGCATATGAAATATGGAATTACGACGTTAGGAATTGGTGGTGGAATAGGGCTTGCGCTATTATTTGAGAAAGTAGAAAACTAGAAAGGGACTAGTTTTCTACTTTTTGAGGAACATAAGCATTACTACCAGGTTTTGCTTTTATTTTGTTCCAAGCAGCGATAGCATCAGCTTTTGATTTTCCTTTGTTATTTGGATCTTCGAAAAAGTCGCGAGTAAAGCGATTGTATTCAAACTGTGTACCGATAGTTGTTTTATAGGATGGTTCTTTTTTACGTTCGTTTTCTTCGTACCAAAACGTTATCGCGTCTTCATATGTTTTTCCAATATTCTCTTTGAAAAACTTTTGAAGAGCTACTGTAAAGCGAAAGTTTGCTCCAATTTTTTCTTTGAAAAAAGCACGCACATCTTCACTACAGCGGTGATTTTCAGTAATAATTGTTTGAAGAGAAAGATCTTTATAAGAGAGGGAAGCTTTACTCACTTTTTGATGAGAACTGTTTTTTAATACTTTACCCGTAGTTAAATAATGTGAGATACGCCCGCTTATTTCAATCTTAGAGCCACTAGCTGGTAAATCATGCTCACGACAAAATGTTTGCAGTTCTGTTTTTAACCAATAATAGTTTTGGAAATCTTCAAGAGATATAGACTTTGTTAAAGGTGGGCGCATGCATATAACAACTTCTTTCTTCCATAATTTTCTTTAATTATAAAACATACGTTCTTTTTGTGGAAGGATTAATTTATAAATTTAATGGGAAGAGGAGATTACATATGGAAAATGTAATGCAAGTTCGTGTTACTGGAATTTTAATTGAAGATGAAAAAGTATTGTTAGTAAAACAAAGAGTCGCTAATCGGAATTGGTCTTTACCTGGAGGAAGAGTAGAGAACGGTGAAACGTTAGAAGAAGCGATGATTCGAGAAATGAGAGAAGAAACCGGATTAGAAGTTAAGATTAAGAGACTACTCTATGTTTGTGATAAACCAGATGCTATCCCATCTTTATTGCATATTACGTTTCTGCTTGAAAGGATTGAAGGTGAAATTACGCTACCTTCTAATGAGTTTGATCATAATCCAATTCAAGATGTGCAAATGGTACCGATTAAAGATTTAAGTCAATATGGTTTTTCGGAAACTTTTATAACTCTTATAAGTGAAGGTTTTGCAAGTGCAGGGAGTTATCAAGGCTTGAAACAAAATATAGGCTTGTAAATATAGTTGAAGGATAGCAGTTAGCTATCCTTCATAAACATGTTTTACACTTCTGACTGTAAAGAAGAAACAAGTTGATTTAAAAACTCATCCCCACTCATAATCGCTTTCCCACCACCACGAGCACTCTTTTTATTTCCTCCGCCTTTTCCTTCAATAGAAGGGAGGGCATCTTTTAAAAGTGTATTCATATCGAGTGTCACTGCTTTACCACAAGCAAGAATACATTGTAATTTGTCCTCATTTTCAATAACGAAATATGTAATTGCGTGTTCTTGTTGTTCTGTAATAATAGCGGATAGTTTTGCGATTTCTTGCATGGAACGATTTGTAAATGCTCGAGAGATAAGTGTTCCGGCATGTATTTCTTCCGATTGTTGCAATAGTTCATTTGCTTCTACAAATAATAGTTTTTCATTCATTGCTTGTACTGCCTTTTCGTTTTCTTTTTGAGAGGTAAGAAGTTGTGCTACTTTTGCTGGAATATCAGTGTCGCTACTGTTCAATTGTTTAGAAACATCTTTCATAATTTGTTGCTGTTGTCCCATTAATTTAAGAGCGCGCCAACCAGCGATAAATGTTAAGCGTATACCACCTTTATTGCGCTCCCATCCTAGTACTTGAATAGGGCCTACTTCACCTGTATGTTTCGGGTGTGTTCCACCACAACCGTTGTAGTCATAGTTTTCGATGATAACAACCCGTATATTTTCTGTCATAGTTGGTTCTTTGCGAAGGGGTAATGCTTTGGCCTCTTCTAAGTTCATCCATTCAATACGAATAGGGTGGTTTTCAAAAACAATTTGATTAGCAATTTGTGCGGCCTTCTCAACAGTTTCTGTAGAAAGATTGGCAGTTTCTAAATCAATGGTTATAGTTTCTTTTCCAAGATGGAACCCGATCGTCGGTATGTTAAAGTGATCCCAAAAAGCAGCGGATAAAATGTGCTGAGCCGTATGTTGTTGCATATGGTCAAAACGACGTTGCCAATCTATTTTACCCTCTACTTCTTCCGTATGTAATTGTTCTATTATGAAATGACGAATTTCTCCATTTACTTCTTCAACGTTACTTACCGGAATACCATTTAAAGTTCCAGTATCGTGTGGTTGTCCGCCGCCTGTTGGATAAAATGCAGTTTCATTTAAGACAACATATAAGTTTCCTTCTGTACAATAATCTTGCTTTATAACTTTAGTAGTAAAGTCTTTCTTATAAGCGTCGATGTAATATAATTTTTTCTCCAATTTTCTTTCCCCTTTCGTGTTAGCTAGTTTCATTGTAAAGCAATTGAAATTAGTTTCCTAATATTTCAGAAGAAAGAAACTATTTTTAGAATTTTCTTGCTATAATAAGAAGAAAATGCGGGGGGGAATGAAAATGCCATATGAAAACGGCGTAGATAAGTTGCTTAGTTTAAGCAGAAATATTTCCGAATTATATCGAGAATTAAATGAGATGACCCGGATTTTAACGGATTGTAATCGAGAAAGTGTGAAATTTGATCGGTTATATGTAAAGGAGTTACTTTGGAAAAAAGAAGATGTCATAGAGAAGTATGAACAATTACTCGTCCAGCTTTGTATTAATGAATGCTTTGATTTAAAAAGTGTAATTACTGGCGAATATAAGTATACATATGAAGAAGTAGAAAGCATTGTTTTAGAATTTAATGAAAAGTATAATGTAGCTATTTTGATTAAAGATGTTTGTAAAGAACTACAGTTTACATATGGAATTGATATGGAAATAACGAGAACAGCTCGGGTATAAACATCTCAAGTATAGAAAAAGGAAAAAGAAAGCAGATCCTTTGCTTTCTTTTTTTATGTAGGAAAAGGGAGAGTAGGTTTAAAGATGAAGGGGAAGTTACAGCATATTCATCCACTTGGAATGAGTATCATTATAGGGACATTATTTGCTAGGTTTGCAACTTCAATGAGCATTCCTTTTTTAGCGATTTATTTAACGACTGTTAAAGACGTATCGGCTGGAATGACCGGTGCTATCATTGGAACGAGTGCGCTTGTTGGAGTGTTTGCTAGTTTTATTGGAGGCAATTTATCGGATCGATTTGGTCGAAAGATGATTATAATATGGTCCATGATTGTTTGGGTGTTTGTATTTATAGGATTTTCAGTTGCAGATCATGTTTTTAGTTTCTTTCTATTAAACGCTTTGAATGGATTATGTCGTTCTTTTTTTGAACCGACATCAAGAGCTTTATTATCAGATTTAACGAAACCAGAGTATCGTTTACTCGTATATAATTTGCGTTACGGTGCAATAAATGTTGGAGTAGCGATGGGTCCACTTGTTGGATTACAGATTGGAAGTGCAAAATCAACGATTCCTTTTTTAGTAGCCGCTGGAGTGTACATTTTATATACAGTTATATTAGCGTTTCAATTTAAGAAATATCCACTTGATAAAAAGAAAGTAACTACAGAAAATCCGGTCACAATGTTAAGTGCGGTTCGGATTTTGCGAAAAGACATAGTATTTTTAGTTGCTTTAGTCGGAATCATTTTGAGTAATAGTGGTTTTTCACAGTTAACGACGACACTATCTCAATATTTTGCAAACGCACATATATTTCAAGATGGAGTAAAGTTGTTTTCATATATGCTAACTTTAAATGCGATTACAGTAGTAGTTATTCAATACCCTATTATTCAAATGTGTAAAAAGTATACGCCGTTAGCATCTATTATGGTTGGAACGTTATTTGTGAGCGGGGGATTGTTTGGATTTGGACTAGTAGAATCTATGTTAGGGGCTGCTATATGTACAATTATTTTTACATTCGGAGAAGTATTAATGTTTTCAATGACAGATGTATTTATTGATGAGATAGCTGTTTCACATTTGAAAGGGACATATTTTGGAGCTATGGGCTTTTCAGGAATTGGAGTAGTAATTGGTCCTTGGTTTGGCGGGATACTTCTCGATCATTATGGATATCAAAATGGCCTTATAGTATTTTTAATATTAGCTATATTTTCAAGCGTAGCGTTCCCAGTTCTTTTAGTGACAAAAGGTTTAATGAAAAAAAGATATGTTAGAAATTCTAAAATAGAAATACATGCGAAATAACATGAGCCCGAGCAAACTAGAAGGTTGCTCGGGCTCATGTTTGTGTTTATAGTAATCCTTAATTTGAAAAAAGAACTTTCTTTTCATGTTTATTGGCAACTTCGTTTTTGGAAATATGAATGGCTAAATATCCATTCTCTAAACAGGCTAGCATCTTGTTATAAATGATATTAGTAGGTAAAGGAACAATCCGCTGTAAAGAAGTGTTTTTATAAAGTATACAAATGTTTAGGCCTGTCTCCATCTTTTTAATGAGTACATTTTGTGCAGTTGCATTTGGTACATCTGTTTCCAAAATGTATTCTTGTTCTGTTTCACAAAGGTCAATATGAATTTGATTTGGAAAACTAAAGTTACTACAAGAATCAGAACAAAATTGATCCATCCATTCTTCGAAACCATCAACATGAAAAAGACAATCCTTCTTTTTCTTGCCCATGAAAGACACCCTCCGTAAAATCTCAATTCATACTATGTTATGCATGAATGAAATAGAGGTGAAGAACAAATAGAAAAATATAAACATTTTATGTGAAAGATACAGTGTGTGTGAATGCTTTTGCTTTACATATCATGATGTGCATGATTTTTTTGACGTGAATGATTACGATTTTTAACTTTATGAGATCCACTTAAAGGTTCGGGCTGTCCAGAAGATTGCCCTTTTTTCTCGTTTTGACGATTAGATTGATTATTGTTTTTACCCATTGTATTTTACACCTCCTCTCCCTATTTAGAATGAGAGAAGTTTGCGAATTTATACGAGAATGTTTTTTGAGAAATGGGTAAAGATAAGTAGGACTAACTCATATAGGAAGGGGAAAGTGTTATGCCATATCATAAAGATAAGCAACAGGCTTTTCAGGCCGCGCAGCAAGGGGTTGTTCAAGCGGAAAATATATTCAATAATATTGTGAAAAATGACCCGAATTACGGCCATGACTTAAAAGAGTTACGCCAAGAAGTTCAAGAGGCGTACGAACAGATTCAAAATGCACTTGAAGTAGCATCAGAAACGCAGCGTCCACAACTTGAGCAATATGAAAGTAATCTCCAAAATATTATGCGAAATGTAGATCAAATAGAAAAGTGAAAAAGGTTGTTGTGAATTCAACAACCTCATTACTTTTAGTGCTACTATGCTGAAACGAAAAATTATTCTATCAATTTTTTCTTTAATTTGTGCAGTACATATATTTCAAGTGGACAAAGTGGAAGCTAAAATGTTGTTAAGAAAAGAGCTAGAGCCAACTGGCTATGTAACATGGGAAGTGCCAAATAATGAAAAAATTATCGCAATTACATTTGATGATGGACCGGACCCAACTTATACACCGCAAGTATTAGAGTTATTACGTCAATATAAAGCGGAAGCGACTTTTTTTATGATTGGCTTTCGAGTTCAGCGTAATCCGTACTTAGTAAAGCAAGTGTTGAAAGAAGGGCATGAAATCGGAAATCATACGATGAATCATTTGTATGCGAGTAATTCATCAGATGAAAAATTAGAACATGATATTTTAAATGGAAAGAAATATTTTGAAAAATGGGTGAAAGAACCTTTATTGTTCCGTCCGCCAGGTGGATATATTAATGATGCTGTATTTACTACGGCAAAAAAAGCTGGGTATCAAATTGTTCTATGGTCATGGCATCAAGACCCTCGTGATTGGGCGAATCCAGGTACAGAATCCATAGTAAATCATGTTGTGAAAAATGCTAAAAGTGGAGATATTGTACTGTTGCACGATGGAGGAAGTGATCGTAGTCAAACAGTGGCGGCATTAGCAAAAATTTTACCTGAGCTGAAAAAGCAGGGTTATCGATTTGTAACAGTTTCGGAGTTGTTACGTTATAAACATTAGAGAAAATCCCAAAAGGTATACCTTTTGGGATTTTTCGTTACTGATTCTTTTTTCGTTTCTTATTATTTTGTCGCTCTGCCGGAGTTAAAGGTTCATTTGCGAACTCTTCATTATAGCCAGTTCCTTGCCCTTGGGCGGATGCAGCATTCATTCCTGAAATAATATGATTGGCTTTTCGTTTACCCATTTTTCTCACCTCTATAATGTTTTTTATAGACGAACCATGAGTCGTTCATAGCATATATGAACGTAAAGTAAAACGCTGAAAGAGTGCTTTACTTTATAGTAATAGTATTAATAAAGAGCATGGACACTATTCAAATTTAGAAAGATAAAGAAAACTTATGATAATCCATAAGTTTCTTATTATTTACTTATTTAGAAAGTTGTAATAAGATATTATCGTAAGGTATTGAAAAGTTTGTCTACATTTTATATTCAGACAAATTAGTCACGTTTAACAGGGGGGAAACATAATGGTCAAACATAATCCATTTCAATCACGTGCAACTTTTGAACTAGATGGAAAGACGTATCATTATTATCAATTGAAAGCGCTTGAAAACGCAGGGGTTGGCAACGTATCTCAATTACCATATTCCGTGAAAGTTTTACTTGAATCTGTACTTCGTCAAGTAGACGGACGCGTAATTACAGAAGAACACGTTACAAATTTAGCGAAATGGGGAACGAAAGATGTTCAAGATATCGATGTTCCGTTTAAACCATCTCGCGTAATCTTACAAGACTTCACAGGTGTTCCAGCTGTTGTAGATTTGGCTTCGCTTCGTAAAGCAATGGCAGATATGGGCGGAGATCCTGATAAAATTAATCCAGAAATTACTGTAGACCTTGTAATTGACCACTCTGTACAGGTTGATAGAGCGGGTACAGCGGACTCGCTTGCATTCAACATGGACTTAGAGTTTAAACGTAATGAAGAACGTTATAAATTTTTAAGCTGGGCACAGAAATCATTTGATAACTACCGTGCAGTTCCACCAGCAACAGGTATTGTACACCAAGTAAATCTTGAATATTTGGCACCGGTTGTTCATGCGGTGAAAAATGCTGAAGGTGACTTAGTTGCATACCCAGATTCATTAGTTGGAACTGACTCACATACAACAATGATTAATGGTATTGGTGTTCTTGGATGGGGCGTTGGTGGTATTGAAGCAGAAGCAGGAATGCTTGGACAGCCTTCATATTTCCCAGTACCTGAAGTAATCGGTGTGAAATTAACTGGTACACTTCCAAGTGGTACAACAGCAACTGATGTTGCATTAAAAGTAACACAAGTGTTACGTCAAAAAGGTGTAGTTGGTAAATTTGTTGAGTTCTTCGGTAGTGGACTAAAGAGCATGCCTTTAGCTGACCGTGCAACAATTTCAAATATGGCACCAGAATACGGTGCAACTTGTGGATTCTTCCCAATCGACGATATTTCATTAGAATACTTACGTTTAACAGGTAGAGATGAAGAGCAAATTCGCGTTGTTGAAGAATATTGTAAAGCAAACGGTTTATTCTATACAGCAGATAGTAAAGATCCAATCTATACTGATCTTGTTGAAATTGATTTAAATACAATCGAATCTAACCTTTCTGGACCGAAACGTCCGCAAGATTTAATCCCGCTTTCAGATATGAAAGAGGAGTTCCATAAAGCTGTTGTAGCACCAGTTGGAACACAAGGGCTTGGATTCAATGAGCAAGAGTTTGATAAAGAAGTGAAAGTTACATTGAAAGATCAAGAAGTAACGATGAAAACAGGTGGAATTGCAATCGCTGCAATTACAAGCTGTACAAATACGTCAAATCCGTACGTGTTAATTGGAGCAGGGTTAGTTGCGAAGAAAGCAATTGAAAAAGGACTTAAAGTACCTGGTTACGTAAAAACATCGTTAGCACCAGGATCTAAAGTTGTTACAGAGTACTTAGATAAGTCTGGTTTAACAACGTATTTAGATCAATTAGGTTTCCAAACAGTTGGTTACGGCTGTACGACTTGTATCGGTAACTCTGGTCCATTAGCAGAGGAATTAGAAGAAGCAATCGCAGCAAATGATTTATTAGTAACATCTGTTCTATCTGGTAACCGTAACTTTGAAGGTCGTATTCATCCACTTGTAAAAGCAAACTACTTAGCATCACCACCACTTGTTGTGGCATATGCACTTGCAGGTACTGTTGATATTGACCTGAAAAATGATGAAATCGGTAAAGATGTAAATGGTAATGCTGTTTACTTTAATGATATTTGGCCATCAGCTAAAGAAATTGAAGATGTAGTTCAAAGTGTTGTTACATCTGAATTGTTCAAAAAAGAATATGCACAAGTATTTAACAGCAATGAGCGCTGGAATGAAATCCAAACTTCAAATGAAGCTTTATATAATTGGGATAATGATTCAACATACATTCAAAACCCACCGTTCTTCGAAGGATTATCTAAAGAGCCAGGTGAAGTTGAAACGTTATCAGGTTTACGCATAGTTGGTAAATTTGGTGATTCTGTAACAACAGACCACATTTCACCAGCAGGTTCAATTGGTAAGCACACGCCAGCTGGACGTTATTTACTAGAAAACGGCGTACAACCAGTCGACTTTAACTCTTACGGTTCTCGTCGTGGTAACCATGAAGTTATGATGCGTGGTACATTTGCAAACATCCGTATTAAAAACCAAATCGCACCAGGAACAGAAGGCGGATATACAACATATTGGCCAACTGGTGAAGTAACATCTATCTATGATGCTGCGATGAAATATAAAGAAGATGGCACAGGCCTTCTAGTTGTTGCTGGTAAAGACTACGGTATGGGAAGTTCTCGTGACTGGGCTGCGAAAGGTACAAACTTATTAGGTATTAAAGCAGTAATCGCAGAAAGCTTCGAGCGTATTCACCGCAGTAACTTAGTGTTAATGGGCGTATTACCATTACAATTTAAAGATGGCGACAGTGCTGAAACATTAGGTCTTGTTGGTGACGAGTCATTTGAAATTCAAATTGACAAAACGGTTAGACCACGTGATCTTGTAAAAGTAGTTGCAATCGATGCAGAAGGAAAAGAGAAGCAATTTGAAGTAGTAGCTCGTTTCGATAGTGAAGTTGAAATTGACTACTACCGTCACGGTGGTATCTTGCAAATGGTTCTTCGTTCGAAAATCGAAGAGTCTAAAGTATCAAACTAAATAATTGAAATGAATGATAAGGAAGCTAACATTTGTTAGCTTCCTTACTTTATGTACAGAGGGAAAGGGATGAAACCACTTGGTTTCATCCCTTTCCTTTTATTATGCAAAATTGGGGGAATGACAATGAATGAGTATAGAAGAATAATGTTGCCGCTGTTGCAAGAAAAGCTATTGCTAATTAGTGCGATTTGTAGCGGAATAGTAGCTGCCATTTTAAATTTATCCCGTCCGCTATTTATGGGGCTAATTGTAGATAACCTTATTCAGCGGGAGTTAAAAGGTACGTATGTATATATTGCTTTGTTTGCGGGGAGCCGCTTTTTGATGTGGGTGAACAATCTGTTATTTAATTATGTAAGCTCAAAAGTAAGTCAGCGAATATTACGAGAGAAGCGTATAGATGTATTACGTCATTTTTTCTTATTACCGTTTGAAGAAAGTGAGAAGGTAAAACAAGGGGAGTTAGAAACATTAGTCGTTTCTGATATTCCGAATTGGGTAAGGTTATATGGATCTATATTAATAGAATACATCCACGCCATTGCACAATTTATTGGTGCGTTCATAGCTCTACAACATATCGATGTACAGTTCATATGGTGGATAACCCCGTTTTTATTTTTAAGTGCAATTGTTCCAATGCTTATGGGGGAAAAGTAAGAAATATTGCAAGTATTGCTCAAAAAAATCAATCAAGTGTTGTAGAGATGATGTCACAGTTTGTAAAAGGTATACAAGATTTACGTAGTTTACAAAAAGAAAAATGGGCAATTCATTTGTTTAAAGGAGTGACGGCACAATCTTATAAAACAGAAGTAAAGAAGACGATGATACAACATTATATTGGGATAGTTGGAACGGTAAAAGAAACAGGAGCATATATAGTTGTTCTTATTATAGGAGCAAAAAAAATAATAAAAGGGGATATGGAAGTCGGTTCGCTTGTGGCGGTATTAGCTACAATTGAGATGTTATTTTTCCCCGTTCGTTATGCGAGTGATTTATTGATGATGACACAAGTTGCTATTGCTTCGGCAAATCGAGTTTTTGGCTTTTTAGATATACCGGCTGAATACAGAAATGTAGAAAGAGCGATGGGAATGAAATTAACAAACGTTTCATTTCAAGAGAACGGTGAAGAGAGATGTAGAATTAAAAATATACATTTGCAAATTAATCCCGGTGAACTCGTTATTATTGTGGGGGAAAGTGGTGCAGGAAAAACGACGCTTTTAAAATTAATCACGGGTTTATATAAACCATCTACTGGTAGTATTGCTTATTACGGTAATAAAGCTCGTATGACTACTATATGGCAGGAACCTCGTTTTTTTCGAACGACAGTAAAAGAGAATATGTATTTTGGGGAAGGGGTCTTAGAAAAACAGTTAGAAAAAAATATTGAACTTGTAAATGCGAAGTCAATTATCAGGAGTTTATCTAAAGGGATTCAGACTGTACTACATAAAAGCGGTGAAGAGTTTTCGGGAGGAGAGAGAAAGCGTCTTGCATTATTGCGAGCGATTGTATCAAATCCGAATCTCATTATTCTAGATGAACCGACTGCGGGATTAGATCTGAGCAATCAAGAAGTGGTTTGGAATATGCTTAAAGGGCTAGAGGAGAATGTAACGAGAATTGTGACGACACATGATGTCGAGAGGGCGATGATAGCGGATCGGATTGTTGTCATGAAGAATGGAATTATTGTGGAATGTGGGGATCCTAGAGAATTATTAAATTGTAAGTCATTGTTTAAAGAGATGCTAATAAAAAGATAAGAGCTATATAGCGCTCTTATCTTTATTCACTCTTATTAAGTTGATACGTATAAGAATCAGTATCGTTAGTGCTAAACTCTTTGACTAGAGTAAGTTGATTTGTATCCGGATTATATTTGAAAATTTTGAGCGTACGTTCGCTACTTAGTGATGGATTATATTCTTGAATAGCAAATGTATTTTCAGCAATCTGTGTCATATTACTGGTTGAAACGTTTTCTACGGCATCATGATTTGTAGAAATTTCAACAACTCTTTCACCGTTGAAAAATAAAAGAACGATTACTAAAACAACTAAACATATTCGTATATAGCGAAGTTCTTTACTTATAGGATGTTCTCCCAAAATAATCATCCTTTCTATAACTATTGTATAGTAGTGGTAGTCATCGTGAAGAAACTAAGAATACCGAGACCGGCTAAAAGGATAAATGAGATTAAAGCGATAAAGAGACAAATACGCCCAACTTGCTTTTTTTCAGGATCTTTACTGAAGAGCGAGATGATCCAAGTGATAATCCCGATTGGGGAAAATATAAAACTAAGAATATATAATAGTATTTTTTCAAATAGATTCATAAAAATCCCCCTTTTTGAAAGTTCTACATGTGCAGTTTTCTTCGTATTAGCGCTGGCGTTATGTAGGAAAGTACAGAATAAACAGCACTATAAACAATCCAAGCGTCTAAGTTTTGTAAAGCGAGGTGTATATCAAATCCCGAGACGATAACGAAAAATATAAGTGGAACAGTAAAAGAAATAATAATTACAGCCCATTTGAATTTGTATAGTAAGGCGCTAAAAAAAATACATAGTAACGGTAAAGTGAAGAAAACAAAAGTAAAAGGGTTGATAAGTAATTGTAAAATACATATCACCTCGCAGGTTTTGTATTTATTTCTAATTATATGATAAAAAGGTAAATATTTCATCTTAACCGAAAATATTCTAACTATTTCGAATGTGAATATTTCCAAGCTTGTCCGTATAAGCTAAAATAAGGTATATAGTATTTTGGTGATTATGTTATAAGAAGATAAACACGTAAGGGTGATATAATATGTGGCGGAAGCTTACCATTATTGTAGTGTTACTTTGTTTAGCGGGATATGCAGCTTATGAACAATTTGCGGAAAAGGATCAAGTAGTACAAGAAAAACCTGCCAAAAGTGAAGCTGCTATGAAAGAGATTTTCGCAAGGAACGGTATTGAAATTGGAAAGAGCGCACCAGATTTTGAATTAGCAAAGATAGATGGAACGAATGTAAAGTTATCCGATTTAAAAGGAAAGAAAGTTATTTTAAACTTTTGGGCAACGTGGTGTGGGCCTTGTCAGCAAGAAATGCCTGATATGGAGGCCTTTTATAAAGAACATAAAGAAAACGTAGAAATTTTAGCTATAAATTATACGCCTTCAGAAAAAGGAGGGGGAGAAGAAAAGGTAAGGAACTTCGCTAAAGAAAAAGGAATTACTTTTCCTATTTTATTGGACAAGAACATTGATGTGACAACAGCGTATAAAGTAATTACCATTCCAACTTCTTATTTTATTGATACAGAAGGTGTTATTCAAGATAAGTTTATTGGACCGATGACACAAAAAGAGATGGAAAAACGGATTGCTAAATTAAAATAACGGTGAAAAGGTGGAGATGGAATATAATCATTTCTGCCTTTTCTTTTTCAAGTAGTGAAAGCTTCGTGATATGATAAAAGAAATATAAATGTTTAGAGATAAAGGAGTGTCTGGAGTGGGGAATGTATCCTTACCGTTAGATTATGTTGTAATTGATTTTGAAACAACAGGATTTAACCCTTATAATGATAAAATTATTCAAGTTGCAGCAGTGAAATATCGTAATCATGAACTAGTAGATCAATTTGTATCGTATGTGAATCCAGAGCGTCCATTTCCGAGCCGAATTACGAGTTTAACAGGTATTACGAATTATCGTGTTTCAGACGCACCAACAATTGCAGAAGTATTGCCTTTGTTTTTGGCATTTCTAGATACAAATATTATCGTGGCACATAATGCTTCTTTTGATATGCGTTTTTTAAAGAGTAATGTAAATACGCTTGGACTACCTGAGCCTAAAAATAACGTTATTGATACTGTGTTTTTAGCGAAAAAATATATGAAGCATGCGCCTAATCATAAACTTGAAACGTTAAAACGAATGCTTGGAATTCGCTTAAGTTCTCATAATGCATTTGACGACTGTATTACGTGTGCTGCTGTTTATCAAAAATGTGCAGCCGTTGAAGCAGAAGGAAAAAGAAAAGCGAATAAGGAAGTACTTGATGAAACAGCGGTATTTGAAGCGGTAAAAGAAATGCTTGTACGAAATAAACGTGATATTGAGTGGATTCGTTGTATGAATGTTGGGAGTTATTTAGATATAAAAGCTTTTTACCCAATTATAAGGTTAAAGGTCAAAGGGCGAAAGAAATATGTGTTAACAGAAAAAATGGAAGACGATGTAAGAGAAATTTGTACGAGCTTAACATACGAGGCAGCATTGAAAAGTGAGATTGGCAACACGAGAATTATGATTGACAGTGTAGAGGACATTTTGAAGCTAGAGAGCTACATTGTAGCAGAATACGATTCTGTATTACGAGCGCTGGATGAATATAGAGCAAATAAAGTAAATGCGGATGAAGAAATTAAAAAATATTTAAATACGATGGTGTAAAAAATCCCATGTGCAATATATGCGCATGGGATTTTTTATCAAAACATAAAATTTTCTTACAAATCTGATTAAAGAGTTTTTCATTTGCTCATACTATGTAATAAGAAAGCGTAGAAGAAAGGGTGAGCAACATGAGAAGAAGTCGCCGTAGATCGTTTGAAGAACTTGTAAATGAAAATAAACAACAATTATTAAGCGATCGTGATGCAATGGATCGAATTGAAAAACGAATTGAAAAACGTTATGAAATGAAACTTTTTAAGCAGGCTGAATAATTCTTAACACTAGTACGATACTAGTGTTAAGGAGGCGATAGTAATGGGTAATCCGAAAAAGAATTCAAAAGACTTTGCACCAAATCAAATTGGAACACAATCGAAAAAAGCTGGTGGCAATAAAGGGAAGCAAATGCAAGACCAAACTGGCAAACAACCAATTGTTGATAACGGTTAAAAAAAGGAGAATGTCATCATTCTCCTTTTTTTGTGTTTGGATAATATTATAAAAATATTTAAAAAGCTGACTTTCGTCAGCCTTTTTTCGTAATTGTAAAGTTTTCAACGAGTAAACGCCAATTTTGTGGGAATGGTAGACCAATCTTCCAGTAACTAATACCGCCAATGCCTTGTTCTTTCATTAAATTGAATTTACTTTGAATAGACCTCGAATCTTCAAACCAAACCTCGTGTTGTACGCCGTTTTCATCAAAGTAATTAAAATGTGGAGCTTGGGCTGTGAAATCATAACGGATAGGAACATTGTATTTACGAGCAAGTGCAACAGCTGCGACAGAGCTAACTGCTTTTGCGGGTGGATTCCCTTGTTTGAAAGGAAGTTTCCAATCAAATCCATATAAATTTTGCCCCATCATAATTTTTTGTGGAGGCATTTGAGACTTTGCATATTGAAGTACTTCTTTTACAGGACCAATAGGGGAAATCGCCATCGGTGGTCCACCTTGCCAACCCCAGTCGTATGTCATAATGACGACGAAATCAACAATTTGTCCTTGTGCTTTATAATCGTGAGCCTCAAAAAATTTCCCTTTTTGATTTGAGCTCGTTTTCGGTACAAGTGTTGTACTTAATGTGTACCCGCTAGGTAAGCGTGTTTTCACATTTCGTAAAAAACGATTATACGCTTCGCGATCTTCAGGTGCCACACTCTCGAAATCGAAATGAATGTCTCGCATGCCATATTTTTCAGCTGTTTGCAAAATGTTAGTAATAAACTTGTTTTGAATTGTTGCATCGCGTAAAATAACCGAGGTCAGATCGGCACTGAAATTTCCATTTTCAATATTTGTAATAACGAGCATAGGGATGGTGTTACCTTGCGTTGCAATATTAGCGATTTTCGCTGTTTCCGTCGGTTCTTTTAAAGTGCCGTCTCTTTTTGCTTCAAAGCTGAAGTAGGCTAAATATGTTAAAAATGGATTAATAGCACGTGTAGCATTTACTAAACTTTCTTTTATCGGTATTGTTGAAGGCTGTAAATAAGCGATGGATTCTACTGCTCGTTTTGTTCCTTTCGGTATATATAATTGCTGCCCGACATGGAGAATAGATTTTAATGAAAGATTATTAACTTTAGCTAAACTGGCGAGAGGGACGTTATACGTTTGAGAAATTCGATAAAGGCTGTCACCTGGCTGTACATAATAATTATTGCCTTTTGTATTAACGATAAGTGCCTGACCAACAACGAGTGTTTCAGCTGGATTTAGTCCATTGTCTTTTACAATTTCTTCAGGTGTAGATCCGTACTTTGATGCTAAACCATAAACACTATCACCGCTACGAACAGTTACAATTTGGATCATGTGCTTGCCCCTTTCGGTAAAAGATTCACTGTTTTTATTTTATTTTTGATTCCACTGTATTATGATTAAATGTATGCAAGGTAGCAGAAGTGAAAGAAGGCGAATAGAAATGTTTGTAGCAGAATATGAAGTTGAAATCCGCTATGCGGAAACAGACCAGATGGGTGTTGTTTACCATTCAAACTATTTAGTGTGGCTGGAACTTGGGCGCACTAAACTTATACAAGAATTAGGATTTTCATATGTTGAAATGGAGAAAGAGGGAATTATTTCTCCTGTATTAGACTTGCAAATTTCATATCGTAAAGCGATGCGTTACGGAGAAAAAGCAATTGTGAAAACGTGGATTGATACTGTGAGCCCGCTTCGTGTTGTATATGGTTATGAAATATATAACGGTGATGGTGAGCTTTGCATTACTGCAAGTACAACGAATATTTGTGCGAAAAAAGAAGGGTTCCGCCCTGTATCATTTAAAAAATTATATCCTGAGTGGTATGCGAAATATGAGGAAATTAAAAAGAAATAAAAAAGCGTGGCAGAAGCCACGCTTTTTTATTTTTCATAATTAAATTGAGGGAAATCATCACCGTCGTTAAGTGTAACTAATAAATTATGTCCATCGAAGAACCACTCATCATCGCCTTCAATAAAGAAGTTAATACCTTCTTCTTGAGTTTGAACAGCAGGATGTGCAGGGTCATCTTTACGAATACCTAAAGAAAGTCCTTTTTGCACAGTACTGCAACCGCCGTATTGTACGAAAAGGCGTAGTGTTTCACCCGATTGTAAGTTTAATTCGTTTTTATACCATTGTGCTGCTTCTTTTGTTACGGAAAGATTCATGTATAGTTCCTCCAAATTATGTTGCTTTTTCTTTAGTATAAAAAATAACGCAAAAAGACGCTATTAATATGCTTCACGTTTTCTTTTTGCGTTATGTGGGTTAAGATCTTATTTTTGCTTTTTTGAAAAGTTTGCTTTCGGTTCAGTTTTATTTATAATTCGTCCGATATTTGCACGGTGTTTATAAATAACCATACCTGCTAATAAACACATCGCAATAATGAAGATTTTATCCCCGCTAACAATGGATGCAATAACAGCAACGACAGCTGTTACCATAGAAGAAAGTGATACGTATCTTGTTGTAAATAAAAGGGTGAAAAATACAACAGCTAATATTGCAAATACAACTGGTGAGTAGCATAATAGCACGCCAGCAGAAGTTGCAACTGCTTTCCCCCCGCGGAATTTTGCGAAGATTGGATAGACATGTCCAAGAACAGCGGCTAATCCAAACCATAGTGGGTGCGTATCTAATCCGAAAATAATCGGTAGAGCTGTTGCTAATGTGCCTTTTAAAATGTCAGCAATTGTAACGATAAAACCTGCTTTTTTCCCTAATGTACGGAATGTATTAGTTCCGCCTAGATTACCACTTCCATGCTCACGAATGTCAATTCCATAGCCAATTTTTCCAACGACTAATGCAAACGGAATCGAGCCAAGTAAGTAGGCAACGATAAATAAAAGATATGTAATAACCATGAGTTCAGTCTCCTTTATACAAATGTGTTGATAAAGGGTAAAAAGAGTTTTTCCCGTTCATTGTACCATACATTTGTAAAGAGCACATTTCTTTTTTATAAATGAAAAAGTCATTAATTTTTAAAAAAACTTTCACAGGAATGTTACATTTTTCACAGGAACAGAAGAACTATATGTTGTATGATTTTAATCAAAAGACAACAACATGTTGGTGGAGGGTTATGAATGTTGAAACAAAATGTACGTGGAGAAGAATTAATGAAAGTATTTGAGACAATTATCCACGGTAATGAACAAGATTTAATGCAGGAAAATGCAAATGTAGATGGTCGATCTCCAATGGGAGTAATGGGAACGTTCGCATCTGAGAGCGCAAAGTATTATGCAGTAGAAAAATTATTATCAGATCAAGTGAAAAAAGCGATAGATCAAAATATATTATATCCACATGATTTAGATTTTTATGCAACAGGAACGACGACTTGTTCGCAAATTCCGTTAGCGCAAATGCTAGCTAACGGTTTTCATACTGGACATGGACATATGAGACAACCGCAAGACATTAAAAGTGCGTTGGCGCTTTCTTCAATTATTTTTCAGGCGAATCAAAATATGCAGCACGGTGGTCAATCGTTTGCACTCTTTGATATTGATTTAGCTCCATATGTGAGAAAAACAGTAAAGAGACATAAAAAACGACTACAGTCATATCCGCTTACGAAAGAACAAATAGAGGAATTTGCATGGAAAGAGACAGAAAATGATACGTATCAGGCGTGTGAGGCTTTCGTTCATAATTCAAATAGTATGCATAGTAGGGGCGGGGGACAAGTACCATTTATTTCTATTAACTACGGAACAGACACATCAAAAGAGGGAAGACTTTTAATTAAGCAACTTTTAAAAGCGACGCAAGCTGGACTTGGTAAAGGGGAAACACCGATTTTTCCTATTCAAATTTTCAAAATGAAAAAAGGCGTGAACTTTGAAGAGTGTGATCCGAACTATGATTTATTTGAATTAGCGTTAGAAACGACCGCTGAGCGATTATTCCCTAACTTTTCGTTTTTAGATGCTCCGTTTAATGCTGTGCATTATGATGGTCGACCTGAAAGTGAAGTATGTTATATGGGGTGCCGTACTCGTGTTATGTCTAATATACATGGGGAAGAAACAGCAATTGGAAGAGGGAATTTATCGTTTACTTCTATTAATTTAGTGAAATTAGCGCTAATTAGTGGTTCAAAAGAAGCGTTTTTTGAAGCGCTAAGTTATTATTTAGATTTAGGCGTTAAGCAATTATTAGAGAGATTTGCTTATCAATGTACAAAGAGAGCAAGAGATTTTCAGTTCTTATATTCACAAGGTGTATGGCGTGGTGGAGAGACGTTACAACCTGAAGAGGCTGTGGCACCGATTTTGAAACAAGGGACGTTAAGTCTTGGTTTTATCGGTCTTGCAGAATGTTTAGTAGCGTTAACTGGAAAGCATCATGGAGAAAATGAAGAATCGTGGAAGCTTGGATATGAAATTATTTCCTTTATGAGAGAGAGAATGGATAAGGCGATGGAAGAACATCAACTCAATTTCTCTGTAATTGCAACGCCAGCAGAAGGGTTATCAGGAAAGTTTGTGAAAAAAGATAGAGAAGAATTTGGTGTAATTAGCGGTGTGACAAATCATAATTATTATACAAATTCGTTCCATGTACCGGTGTATTACAATATTCAAGCGATAGATAAAATTCGATTAGAAGGACCGTTCCACGCTCTTTGTAATGGCGGACATATTACGTACATTGAACTAGATGGTGCAGCTGTGCATAATCAAAAAGCGTTAAAGCAAATTGTACAAGCGATGGCGCAGTACGGAGTGGGGTACGGTTCAATTAACCATCCTGTTGATCGTTGTAAGTGCTGTAGTTATCATGGCATTATCGGGAATGAATGTCCGAGTTGCGGGAATGAAGATGAGAATGAAATAGAAAGAATTCGCCGCATAACAGGATATCTTGTTGGAGATATGTCAAAGTGGAATAGCGCGAAACGTAGTGAAGAGATGGATCGGGTGAAGCATAAATGAAAGTTATGAATATCATTCATGATAGTGTAGTAGATGGAGAAGGATTGCGGACAGTCGTGTTTTTTGCGGGCTGTCCGCATCGTTGTATCGGTTGCCATAATCCGAAATCATGGAATGTTTGCAATGGAACTGAAATGACGGTAGAAGAAATTGTGAAAGAGATTGAAAAAAATTCATTAACCGATGTAACATTTTCAGGCGGAGATCCATTTTTTCAAGCTGCTGAAGTGAAAAAAGTAGCAAAAGCAGTGAAGGATTTGAGAAAAAATCTATGGATTTATACAGGTTACAGGTTAGAAGAGATACAGAGTGCTCAAAATAATGATATGATAGAATTGTTACATTATGGGGATGTTTTGGTCGATGGAAGATTTGAACTTGATAAAAAAGATTTAACACTTCCATTTCGCGGAAGCTCCAATCAACGTATTATTCGATTGAAAGAGTAAAAAGGCGGGATATGTTATATGAATAAAACAGTATTACTTGTTGAAGATGAAAGAAGATTACGTGAAATTGTTAGTGATTATTTTCGTAATGAAGGCTTTGAAGTAATCGAAGCGGAAGATGGAAAAAAAGCGCTAGAATTATTTGCTGAACATACAATTGATTTAATTATGTTAGATATTATGTTACCAGAAATAGATGGTTGGTCTGTTTGTAGACGAATTAGAAAAGAGTCAGCGGTACCAATTATTATGCTGACAGCACGTTCTGATGAGGATGATACATTACTAGGCTTTGAACTAGGTGCAGATGAGTATGTAACAAAACCTTTTAGTCCGAAAGTGTTAGTAGCTCGTGCAAAGACGTTATTGAAACGTGCGGATGGAGCGGTAGGAGTATCAGAAGAAAATACTATGTCTTTAGCTGGAATAGAAGTAAATCGACTATCTAGAACAGTTTTAGTAGATGGTGAAGAAATTATATTGACACATAAGGAGTTTGAACTTCTTGTTTATTTAATGGAGAACAAAGGAATTGTGTTGTCACGTCAACATTTATTAGATCAGTTATGGGGATATGATTACTACGGTGATGACCGAACGGTTGATACACATATTAAAAAACTGCGAAATAAGCTAGGAGATAAGGCGAGGCATATCGGCACTGTTATTCGAGTAGGTTACAAATTCGAAGAATAACCTTTAAGTTACTATGCATCCCGGCTTTGGGATATAGCAAATTTACACTCTCCTTTGTAGGTGGAATGTACAAAAAATACTTTTCTTGTCTACAATGGTAGATAGGAGTATTTTTTTAATTGGATTTCACGATGAGTTCACAAGAAGGACACAAAATGTGACTATACTGAAAGTACGAATTCACCAGGGAGGGGAAATAAAACATGGGATATTACGACGGACCGAATTTGAATGAAGAGCATAGTGAAACGAGAGAAGTGAAAAAATCAGGTAGTAAAAAAGGATATTTTTTCACAGGTTTAGTTGGAGCTGTAGTCGGGGCGGTTTCGATTAGTTTTGCAGCACCGTACATGCCATGGGTGCAAAATAATGATGCAGCTGTTTCGTCATTCAATTCTAATAAACAAGTAGAAGGAACTGTAGTTCCAGTTGTAAATAAAGCGAAAAATGAAACTGATTTACCGGGAATGATCGAAGGCGCGAAGGATGTTGTTGTAGGTGTTATTAATATGCAACAAAGTGTTGATCCATTTGCAATGCAACCGACAGGCCAAGAGCAACAAGCTGGCTCAGGATCAGGTGTTATTTATAAAAAAGCAGGAAATAAAGCGTATATTGTAACGAACAACCATGTAGTAGATGGAGCAAATAAACTTGCTGTAAAACTAAGTGATGGTAAAAAGGTAGATGCAAAGCTTGTAGGGAAAGACCCTTGGTTAGATTTAGCGGTTGTAGAAATTGATGGATCTAATGTAAATAAAGTTGCCACTTTAGGTGATTCAAGTAAACTTCGTGCGGGTGAAAAAGCGATTGCAATCGGTAACCCACTAGGGTTTGATGGAAGTGTAACAGAAGGTATTATTAGTAGCAAAGAACGTGAAATTCCAGTAGATATTGATGGCGATAAGCGTGCAGATTGGAATGCTCAAGTTATTCAAACAGATGCAGCGATTAACCCAGGTAATAGTGGTGGTGCGTTATTTAACCAAAACGGTGAAATAATTGGGATTAATTCAAGTAAAATTGCACAACAAGAAGTTGAAGGAATTGGATTTGCTATTCCAATTAATATTGCAAAGCCAGTTATTGAATCCCTTGAAAAAGACGGAGTAGTGAAACGTCCAGCTCTTGGAGTAGGTGTCGTTTCATTAGAAGATGTGCAAGCTTATGCAGTAAATCAATTGAAAGTACCGAAAGAAGTAACAAACGGCGTTGTATTAGGTAAAATTTATCCAATATCACCTGCAGAAAAAGCTGGTTTAGAGCAATATGATATAGTAGTAGCGTTAGATGATCAAAAAGTAGAGAATTCACTTCAATTCCGTAAATATTTATATGAAAAGAAAAAAGTAGGCGAGAAAGTAGAAGTTACATTCTACCGAAACGGTCAAAAAATGACGAAAACAGCTACATTAGCAGATAATTCAGCTACAAAAAATCAATAAAGGTAAACTTTAATCAGTGGAGAGTTCTCTTCCTTCTGCTTATTAGCGTACATCAATCGGAATAAAAGAAAGTCTCTTTCATGTTGAAAGAGACTTTCTTTATCGGATATACTAAAGGAATAGGAGGGATTAATTATGACAATTGAAAACCCAACTCGTACGGAAATTGGTGAAGTATTGAAGAAAAGTAAAACGATTGCGGTTGTTGGATTATCAGATAAACCAGAACGTACATCGTATATGGTTTCAAAAGCAATGCAAGATGCAGGGTACCGCATTATACCGGTAAATCCAACAGTTGATGAAGTCCTTGGAGAAAAGGCAGTTCCTTCACTGGCGGATATTAAAGAACATGTTGATATCGTAAACGTATTTCGCCGTTCAGAATTTTTAATGGGTGTTGCGAAAGAGTTTGTAGAGATTGATGCAGATGTTTTTTGGGCACAACTAGGAGTACAAGATGAAGATACATATAAACTTTTAAAAGAAAAAGACTATACTGTAATAATGGACCGTTGTATTAAAGTAGAACATGCGATGACAAAATAGTATAGATTTTAAAGATAGAAAGATTGATTCAGCCCTCGTTATAGATAAGTAGGGCCGATGAACGAGGTGTTCATCATGAGATTTTTTAAAGGCTGTTTTTGGGGATTGTTACTTGTTATCCCGTTTTGGATATTGATCATTTGGATCATGATAAAGGTTTGGAATGTGTAATCTTGGAATACATATCCATTTCTCGTTGACAAACGATTATTTTTCTGAAATAGTAGCCTAGAGGAATCCTTGTGAAAAAACAAGGATTTTTCTATTGAAAATGGTATATAAAAGAGATAAGATAACTTGCCAAAACTATAGTCGAGGCGTTATTCTATAATAGAAACATATGTTCTGATTTGATTAGGAAAGGGGCAAGGAGTTTGGCGAAGCATCAGTTCCAATATAATGAAGATGCAATTCAAGTGTTAGAAGGACTTGAAGCCGTTCGAAAACGCCCGGGTATGTATATCGGGAGTACGGATAGCCGTGGATTGCATCATTTAGTATATGAAATAGTAGATAACTCCGTTGATGAAGCATTAGCGGGATTTGGCGACGAAATTTCTGTCGTAATACATAAAGATAATAGTATTAGCGTAATTGATAAAGGGCGAGGAATGCCTACGGGAATGCATAAGCTTGGAAAGCCGACACCTGAAGTTATTTTAACTGTACTTCATGCTGGTGGTAAGTTTGGCCAAGGAGGCTATAAAACGAGTGGTGGTTTACACGGTGTTGGGGCATCAGTTGTAAACGCCTTATCAGAATGGCTAGTAGTAACGATTAAGCGAGATGGTAGCATTTATGAACAACGCTTTGAAAATGGTGGTACTCCTGCAACGACGTTAGAGAAAATCGGGAAAACGAAAGAGTCTGGTACAACGATGCACTTCAAACCAGATACAACTATTTTCAGCACAACAAATTATAATTATGAAACATTATGTGAGAGATTACGTGAATCTGCATTCTTATTAAAAGGAATGAAAATCTCGATAAAAGATGAACGTAATGATTTAGAAGATGTGTTTCATTATGAAACAGGAATTGAGGCTTTCGTTTCATACTTAAACGAAGAGAAAGATTCGATTCATCCAGTTGTATATTTCTCGGGTGAGCAAAATGGAATTGAAGCAGAGTTAGCGTTTCAGTTTAATGATGGTTACTCAGAAAACATTCTTTCGTTTGTAAATAATGTACGTACAAAAGACGGTGGTACACACGAAGCTGGATTTAAAACAGCAATGACACGTGTGTTCAATGAGTATGCTCGTAAAGTTTCTTTATTAAAAGAAAAAGACAAAAATTTAGAGGGTACAGATATTCGAGAAGGATTAGCTTCGATTGTTTCTGTACGTGTACCAGAAGACGTACTCCAGTTTGAAGGGCAAACGAAAGGGAAACTAGGTACAAGTGAAGCTCGTTCTTCAATTGATGCAATTGTATCTGAGCATTTAGCTTACTTTTTAGAAGAAAACCCGGATGTAGCTACACTTCTTGTGAGAAAGGCAATTAAAGCAGCACAAGCACGTGAGGCTGCTCGTAAAGCGAGAGAAGAAGCGCGTACTGGTAAGAAGAAGAAAAAATCAGAAGGTACTTTAAGCGGGAAGTTAACACCTGCACAATCACGTAATCCTCAGAAAAACGAATTGTATTTAGTAGAGGGTGACTCGGCTGGTGGTTCAGCAAAGCAAGGGCGAGATCGTCGTTTCCAAGCGGTACTACCATTACGTGGTAAAGTAATTAACACGGAAAAAGCAAAGCTTGCTGATATTTTTAAGAACGAAGAGATCAATACGATTATTTACGCAATTGGCGGAGGCGTAGGGAATGAGTTCGCTGTTGAAGATATTAACTACGATAAAGTTGTTATTATGACCGATGCAGATACGGATGGAGCACATATTCAAGTGTTACTACTGACGTTCTTCTACCGTTATATGAAACCACTTATTGAAGCTGGTAAAGTATTTATCGCACTTCCACCTTTATATAAAGTAAGTAAAGGAAAAGGGAAAAGTGAAGTAATTGAATATGCATGGTCTGATGAGGAATTAGGTGATGTAACGAAAAAGGTCGGTAAAGGCTACATGTTGCAGCGCTATAAAGGACTTGGCGAAATGAATGCCGATCAATTATGGGAAACAACGATGAACCCTGAAACACGTACGTTAATCCGTGTGAAAATTGACGATGCATCAAGAGCTGAGCGCCGAGTTACGACATTGATGGGGGATAAAGTAGAACCTCGCCGTAAATGGATTGAGCGTAATGTACAATTTGGTATGCAAGAAGAAGGAAATATTTTAGAAAATGAAATGATTATGGAGACGGAGGTGGAATAACATGCAGGCAGAGAAGTTTCATGACCTCCCGCTTGAAGACGTGTTAGGTGACCGCTTTGCACGTTATAGTAAATATATTATTCAAGACCGCGCGCTTCCAGATGCGCGTGACGGTTTAAAACCGGTACAAAGACGTATTTTATATTCTATGTATGTAGAAGGAAACGTACATGATAAAGCGTTTCGTAAATCAGCCAAAACAGTAGGTAATGTTATC
Source organism: Bacillus sp. SRB_331 (assembly GCF_003264175.1). Lineage (NCBI taxonomy): Bacteria > Bacillati > Bacillota > Bacilli > Caryophanales > Bacillaceae > Bacillus > Bacillus sp. SRB_331. The sequence goes on from NZ_NADV01000030.1 coordinate 99,935, forward strand.
GGTAATTATCATCCACATGGTGATTCCTCTGTATATGAGGCGATGGTCCGTTTAAGTCAAACTTGGAAAGTACGTAATGTTTTAGTTGAAATGCACGGAAATAACGGTAGTGTTGATGGGGATCCAGCAGCGGCAATGCGTTATACGGAAGCACGTTTATCACCAATCGCATCTGAGTTATTACGTGATCTTGATAAAGAAACAGTAGAATTCGTGTCAAACTTTGATGATACGAGTGAAGAACCTATTGTATTACCGGCAATGTTCCCGAACTTATTAGTGAACGGATCTACAGGGATTTCCGCTGGTTATGCAACAGAAATTCCACCGCATCATCTTGGAGAAGTAATTGATGCTACAATTATGCGTATCGATCAACCGAATAGTTCTGTGGAGGACTTGTTAACAGTTATTAAAGGACCAGATTTCCCTACAGGTGGTATTATACAAGGGATAGATGGCATTAAAAAAGCGTATGAAACAGGTAAAGGTAAAATTATTATTCGCGGAAAAGCAGAGGTTGAAACGATTCGTGGCGGGAAGCAACAAATCGTTATTACAGAAATTCCGTACGAAGTAAATAAAGCGAATCTTGTTAAGAAAATGGATGAATTACGTATAGATAAAAAGCTAGATGGAATTGCTGAAGTACGTGATGAGACAGATCGTACAGGTCTTCGTATCGTTGTAGAATTAAAAAAAGAAGCGAATGCTGAAGGTATTTTAAATTATTTATATAAAAATACAGATTTACAAATTCCATACAACTTTAATATGGTAGCGATAAATAATCGCCGTCCGACACTTATGACATTACCTAAGATTTTGGATGCATATATTGGACATCAGAAAGAAGTTGTTACAAGACGCTCACAATATGAATTAAGAAAAGCAGAAAATCGTCAGCATATTGTAGAAGGTTTAAAGAAAGCATTATCAATTTTAGATGAAGTGATTGAAACGATCCGTGGGTCTAAAGATAAGCGTAATGCGAAAGATAATTTAAGTGCGAAATTTGGATTTACAGAGGCGCAGTCAGAAGCAATTGTTTCACTGCAATTATATCGTTTAACAAATACAGATATTACAGCGCTAGAGCAAGAAGCAGCGGAACTTAGTAAGAAAATTATAGAGTTACAGTCAATTTTACAAAGTGAAAAAAGACTTTTTCAAGTTATTAAAACAGATTTGAAGAGAGTAAAGAAAACATATAGTGATAATCGCCGTGCGATAATTGAAGAGGAAATTGAAGAAATTAAAATCGATGTGGAAGTTATGATTCCGCAAGAAGATGTCATCGTTACTGTAACGAAAGAAGGCTATGTGAAACGAACAGGTTGGCGTTCGCATAATGCATCGAACGGGAAATACTTCGGTATGAAAGAGGGTGACATCTTACTTGAGCGTTTCGATACAAACACGACAGAAACCGTTCTTTTATTTACGAACAAAGGAAATTATATTTATCTTCCTGTGTATGAAATGCCAGAAATTCGTTGGAAAGATTTAGGTCAACACGTTGCGAATCTTGTTTCACTCGAGCGAGATGAATCGTTAATTTGGGCAACAGTCGTACCGAATTTTGAAGAAGAAAAACGATTTATCGTATTTGTTACACGAAACGGTATGATTAAGAAAACAGAATTAAACCAATATAAAGTGCAGCGTTATTCACGGGCATTCGTTGCTGTAAACTTGAAAAAAGATGATGAAGTTGTTGATATATTTGCGACAGATGGGACAAGTGATATTGTTCTTGCAACACATGGTGCATATGCACTTGTATTCAATGAAGAAGAAGTAAGTCCAGTTGGTGTCAGAGCAGCTGGTGTGAAAGCAATTAATTTAAAAGAAGATGACTATGTTGCTTCTGGTAAACCGTTAAATGGTGAAAAAGATCAACTTATTCTCGTTACGCAGCGAGGTGCTGTGAAACGTATAAAGGCATCGGAAATTGAGAAATCAACGAGGGCGAAGCGAGGCCTTGTAATTTTTAAAGAGTTAAAACGTAATCCGTACCGCATTGTCGGTATTGAAATTGTTCGAGATGATGAATTAGTTTACATGAAGACAGAGAAACACATTGTAGAAGAAATTGATCCGAAAGCGTTTCGAAATAAAGACCGGTATAGTAATGGTAGTTTAGTACTAGATGTTAATGATACTGGTGAAGTAATTGAAACGTGGACAAAAAAACGAACAGAGTAAATGTGAAAAAACCTTGCTAGTGTATAACTAGCAAGGTTTTTAGTTATGAAAAGGTATGTATGAGCAAAACGTTATGTATATAAAAATAATCTTGTTATAATAATGAGATGAAATCGTTCTCATAAAGTGAAACTTTAATTAGTGGGGGTTTTCTTCATCCCCCACTGATTATTAGTTGAACCAATCGGGCTTTTGCGAGCAGTTGACCCCTCACCTAACTTCTGTGCTTTCGCTGAATTTTTAGGTAGGGGTCTTACTGCCCGCAAATAGCAGGACAAATGGAGGGGCAACATGAAAAAAATAGGTGTAGGGATTGTAGGATTTGGATTTTCTAGTACAACATTTCACATCCCGTTATTACAAACGATAGAAGAATACGATATTCGTGCTATTTTATCATCAAAAGAAGAAGTAGTGAAACAAGCATTACCAAATGCTGAAGTTGTTGGTACAATTGATGAATTAGTAAATCGAGCTGATATTGACTTAGTGGTCATTACTTCGCCGAATACAACCCATTTTCCATATGTAAAAGAAGCAATTGTACACGGTAAGCATGTTGTTGTGGAAAAACCATTCGTTGTTTCAATTGAAGAAGGAGAAGAACTTATTTCATTAGCGAACCGACATAATGTCGTTTTAAGTGTGTATCATAATCGCCGTTTGGATAATGATTTCTTAACGATAAAGAAATTATTACAAGAAAAAAGAATAGGGAATGTATACGCATATGAAGCGCATTTCGATCGTTTCCGCCCACATGTACGCGATCGCTGGAGAGAAAAGAACTTACCAGGATCAGGTATATTATATGATTTAGGATCGCATTTAATTGACCAAGCATTATCATTATTTGGGAAACCAGATGCGATAAGCGCAGATGTAATAAAACAACGACCAGGTGCAGAAGTGGATGATTACTTCCATGTTGTACTTCACTATGGAGTGAAGCGCGTTATTTTACATAGTAGCAGTTACGTAAAGCAAGCTGGACCACATTTTACACTGCATGGAGATAAAGGTTCTATCGTGAAGTATGGTATGGATTCACAGGAAGAACAATTAAAGACTGGAATGAAGCCAGGGGATAATGGTTATGGATCAGACTCTGAAGAGAATTTTGCTACTTTAGAAACAGAAGAAAGCTTAGAGCGTATTCCAACAGAAGTCGGCTGCTATGACATGTATTATAAAGGCGTGCGAGATAGCATATTAAATGGTGAAAAACTACCTGTAACTGCTCAAGAAGGTTTAGACGTTATTAAATTGATTCAATTGGCGACTGAAAGTAGTGAAACGGGTAGAGTCATTGCGGTAAAATAAAAAAGACACGAATTTCGTGTCTTTTTTTATTAGGAATATGCGAATATGACTCATTATTTATTTTAGTCGTTTTTCATACATTAATTGGATTTGTATGCCGTAAGGATCTTCAATAATACCATATGCTTCACTAAATATATTTTTTTCTAGTGGAGAGATTATTTTCACATGCTTATCGGAAATTAAATTATTATAAAATCTTTGTATTTCTTCTAAATCAGCGCTTTGAATGCAAAGTGACATGTTATTTCCAACGCTATAACGTTCAGTAGGGTTCATTGTATCTTCGGCTATCATTAGCTTTGTATTCCCAATTTGTAAAACAGAGTGGGCAATATGATCTTTATTTTCATTTGTAATTTCAAAAGAACTATCTCTTTTGGCCAGTTCTTCATACGTAACAATCATTAACTTCTTGGCTTCTAAATTACGTGTATAAAAATTAATTGCCTCCTTTGCTTGCCCATTCATTGAAAGAAAAATAGCTATTTCTAATGTCATAAATATCTAACTCCTTTTTTAGTTAATAATTATAATATAGACTAAAAAGGTTTCAATACATGACACCTTTTATGGAGGGAAATATGAAAAAAACTGAACGAATAAATGATATGCTTATTTTCTTAAATAATAAAAGATATTTTAATTTAAAAGATTTAATGGTTAGATATGATATTTCTAAAAGTACCGCTCTACGAGACATTCAATCATTGGAAGAAATAGGTGTACCGATATATTCTGAACTAGGTAGAAATGGGAGTTATAAAATTATAGAAAATAGTGTGTTATCACCAATATATTTTAGTGTGGATGAAATGTATGCGTTATACTTTTCGATTCTTACATTAAATGGTTACAAAACAAAGCCATTTAATATAGAAAGTATTGCGCTTGAAAATAAATTTAAACATGTATTACCTGATAATGTGAGTAAAAATATTTCAATCATGGAACGAACACTTTCCTTTGAAGTAACAAATCATAGTAACTTTAGTCCGTTCTTAAAAGAACTTTTACAGGGGATTTTTGCTGAACGGGTTTATCGTTTAACATATTTGAAAAAAGATGAGGAGAAAGCATTGGTCGCCCAATTTATTCGAATAGAATCTAAATTTGGACAGTGGTATGCTAAAATTTTTAATTTTGAGACAAGTAATGTTCAAATAATTAGATGTGATAAAATTCTTTCTATTATGGAAACAAACAATACTAATCCAAAAAAGCTCGAAGAACTATTAAGTTATCTTACTACTTTTCACAGAAAGCCTGATGCAATTGATTTTATTGTCATTGTTAATCAAGAAGGAAAAGACATTTTTGATAAAGAGAATTATCCTTCCATGAGGATACAAAAAGAAAAAGAAAATTACATTATAACAGGCTATTTTAACAAGAAAGAAATTGATTTTATTTCAAGTTATTTTTTGAATTTCGGAAAAACGATTATCTCAATTCAGCCTGTCATGCTGAAAGATTTAATCTATAATAAGGTAGTATCTATAAAACATCATTTAACTTCTTTGAGATAAAGTTAGTTTTAATAATTCTTTTCGACATGAAAAAGCCCTTGAGATTTAAATATCCAAAGGGCTTTTTTATGATTTTGTTTGTTCTTTAGAAAAAATTATTTTTCTGGAACAGAAAGTCCGTAAAAGAACATCGTAACTATATCTTGTATATGTTTTTCTCGATCTCCTTCAAGAAGCTGTGCCCCGAAATCATCACCTAATTTAGTGAACATTTGAATGTAAAGTAACATCATTTCTTTTGAAAGGTGTGGATTAATTTCATTTTTGCGCTGTGCTTGTTCTAATATTTCTAAATACCAAGGCAAGATTTTTTCGTTTTGATAACTATAAATAAATTCTCGGAGCGCTTCGTCTCTTTGCATCATTTGTAGTAACATATCAGGTTGAAATAACCCCCCAGTATTCATTTTTCTTACAATCATTTTTTGCATCATATCATGAAAAGGTAATTTTTCTTCTGCAAGCTCTTTATAATATTGAAATTCAGATATTATAAATTCTTGTATAAGTTCCCTAAATAACGCATCTTTACTTCCGAAATGATTATAAATTGTCACTTGAGAAACGTTTGCTTTTTTTGCAATATGTTCTATTTTCACTTCATTAAATCCACGTTCTGAAAATAATGTAAAGGCCGCATCTTTAATGGCACGTTTTTTCTTTTCTTTCACTTTTTCAAAGCCGTTCAATACAATCACCTCATTTAAAATATACAAGAAAAAATAATTGAAAACAATATTTTTGAAATATGGACATATAAATATTTCAAAAAGTTGTTGCGAATATGAAAGATGAGGAGTACAATAATTTTGAAATATCACATGTTAAATATTTCAAAAAATGAGGTGGGTTTATGATTTCAGTTCAAAATGTTACAAAACAGTTTTCAAATGGAAAAGGCTTGTTTGATATTACATTTGAAGTGAAAGAAGGAGAAGTTTTTGGCTACTTAGGACCAAATGGTGCTGGGAAATCAACAACGATTCGTAATTTAATGGGATTTATAAAACCGACGGCTGGTAAAGCGACAATTTTCGGATTAGATTGTTGGGAAGATGCTGCGAAAATTCAAAGAGAAGTTGGCTATTTACCAGGAGAGATTTCTTTTATTGAAGGAATTAATGGATTAGAGTTTTTAAATTTGATGCAAGGAATGCGTGGGTTAAAAAATATAAAAAGACGAGATGAATTGATAGAACGTTTGCAGTTCGATGTGAAAACACCAATTCGAAAAATGTCTAAAGGAATGAAACAAAAAGTAGGTATAGTTGCGGCATTTATGCATGATCCAGAAGTGTTAATTTTAGATGAACCGACATCAGGACTCGATCCACTTATGCAACAAGTATTTATAGATTTAATATTAGAGGAAAAGCAAAGAGGAAAAACAATCCTTATGTCATCACATATTTTCACTGAAATTGAGAGAACTTGTGACAGAGTAGCTATTATTAAAGATGGTTGTCTTGTAACCGTTGAAAACATTCATGATTTACAAGGCATGAGAAGACAGGTGATAGATGTAACAGTATCATCTCAAGAAGAAATCGAGTCTCTTAAACAATGTGATTTGCAATTTGAAGGAGTGAAAGGTAGAGAGGCGTCAATTATTGTGCAAGGAAACTATCAAACTGTTTTACAAATACTTTCAAACTATAATGTAACTGCACTTCAAACGAGAGCGACGGATTTAGAACATTTATTTATGCATTATTACGAGAAGAAAGAAGGGGTAAAGCATGAATAAACAACTATTTTTAGCTAGTTTGAAAGAAACGAAAAAAAGTATATTGAGCTATGCTACTGGTGCAGCTCTTTATTTATGGTTATTAATTTGGATATTCCCATCGATGGTTTCAGCCAAAGGTTTAAATGAATTAATAAGTGCCATGCCTGATAGTGTGAAAAAAATTGTTGGAATGGAAAGTCCGATTCAAAATGTAATGGATTTTTTAGCTGGTGAATATTATAGTCTATTGTTTATTATCATTTTAACAATTTTTTGTGTCACGGTTGCAACGCATTTAATTGCTCGTCATGTAGATAAAGGGGCGATGGCATATTTATTAGCAACACCTGTATCAAGGGTGCAAATTGCAATTACACAAGCTGCTGTTCTCATATTGGGGCTACTAATAATTGTAATTGTTACTTATGTAGCTGGTATATTAGGTGCAGAATGGTTTTTAAAAGATAATAACTTAAATCGAGAATTATTTTTGAAAATAAACATAGTCGGAGGGCTTATATTTTTAGTAGTTAGTGCCTATTCATTTTTCTTTTCTTGTATATGTAATGATGAAAGAAAGGCACTTAGCTACTCAGCCAGTTTAACAATCTTATTTTTCGTATTAGATATGGTAGGGAAATTAAGTGATAAATTAGAGTGGATGAGAAATATATCTTTATTTACATTATTTCGTCCGAAAGAAATTGCTGAAGGAACATATAATATATGGCCAGTAAGTATAGGCTTAACTGCTGGAGCGCTTTGTATCTTCATAGTAGCAATTGTAGTGTTTAGGAAGAGGGATTTACCGTTGTAAATTAGAAAGTCCACTGAGAAAGTGGGCTTTTTTTGTTTTTGTAGGAAAAAGATCTCTAGAATATACATTATTTATTAACGACAATCTACAGTCTATTTATTGGGAAGTATCATTAACACTATTAAATTAGTGTATATGTAACGATAATAAATGATGTAAAAAAACTATATGGAATTTTTATGAATATTACTGTAAAAAAATAATTTTTTTAAAATTTTCAATAATAACACTTTACAAATTTTAAAAAATTAGTAGAATAAGAAGTAGTAAGAATCGTCTGATAAATATATAAAGAAAAACAGAATTATCAGAAGATTCTTAAATAGCTATCGTTTAGAATTAGGGAGGGTACAAAAATGAAAAAGAAAAAAATGAAAAAACTAACAGCAGTTGTAGTACCGGTTTTAGCAATGAGCATGGCATTAACAGCATGTTCTACATCAGGCGGAGATAAAAAGACAAGCACAAATTCTAGCTCTAGTGGAGATAGTAAGTCAGGGGAAAAATTAGCGGCAAAACAAGTTTTAAATCGAACAGTAACACAAGAGATTCCAACGATGGATTCTTCTAAATCAACAGATACAGTATCTTCACAAATGCTAGGGAATACGATGGAAGGGTTATATCGTCTTGATAAAGATAATAAGCCGATGCCAGCTGCGGCAGAATCTAGTACGAAAAGTGAAGATGGTAAAAAATATACATTTAAACTACGTAAAGATGCAAAATGGTCAAATGGTGATCCAGTAACTGCGAAAGATTTCGTATATGCTTGGCAACGTCTATTAGATCCAAAAACAGCTGCTGAGTATGCGTTTATCGCATTCCCAATTAAAAATGCAGAAGTGGTTAATAAAGGAGAAAAACCTGTCGCTGAATTAGGAGTGAAAGCGGTAGATGATCTTACGCTTGAAGTTGAATTAGAGCAAGCAGTACCGTACTTCTTAAACTTAGTAGCATTCCCATCGTACTACCCATTAAATGAAAAATACGTAAAAGAAAAAGGGGAGAAGTTCGGCTTAGAGTCTGATACAACAGTTTATAACGGACCGTTCGTTCTTAAAGATTGGAAGCATGAACAAGGATGGCAATTAAAGAAAAATGATCAATATTGGGATAAAAAGACTGTAAAACTTGAAGAAGTTAACTTCAGTGTTGTAAAAGAGGCAGCAACGCTAATTAACTTATATGATAGCGGTCAAGTTGACTTTGCTTTATTAAATGGAGAGTTCGTAGATAAATACAGAAATAAGAAAGACGAATTCGGAACATTCTCACAAGTGAGCACGTACTTCATTCGTATGAACCAAAAACGTGATGGACAAGATACACCATTAAAGAGCAAAAAATTGCGTGAAGCAATTGCACTTTCTATCGATAAGAAAAATCTAGCAAATGTAATTTTAAATGATGGATCAAAAGAAGCTGACTTCTTAGTGCCAAAAGGATTAGCGACTGGACCGGACGGTAAAGACTTCCAAGAAACGTTTAAAAATGGTTTGAAACCAGATGCTAAAAAAGCTGCTGCATCATGGGAAGAAGCGAAAAAAGAGCTTGGTAAAGATCAAGTTACAATTGAATTCTTAAACTACGATACTGGTAATGCGAAAAAAGTTGGAGAATATATTAAGGACCAAATTGAGAAAAACTTAAAAGGTGTAACAGTTAACATTAAACTTCAACCATTTAAGCAAAAACTAAAATTAGAATCTGAGCAACAATATGATATTTCATACGGTGGTTGGAATCCAGATTATGCAGATCCAATGACATTCTTAGATATGTTTGAGTCTAAGCATTCTCATAACCAAATGAGCTTCTCAGATCCTAAATATGATGAAATGGTGAAGAAAGCTGGAACAGAATTAATGAGCGATGCGAAGAAACGTTGGGAAGAGTTAGGAAAAGCTGAAAAAACATTACTTGAAGAAGATGTAGCGATTGTACCTTTATATCAACGTGGGGATTCTTATGTTTTACAACCAAATGTAAAAGGTGTAGTAAAACATAATATCAGTCCAGAATTTAGCTTTAAGTGGGCATACGTGACTGAAAAATAATAGAGTTAAAAAAGCATTTCAAAGTAGCTTAGTTACTTTGAAATGCTTTTTTTTAGCTCAGTTAAATAGAGAAGAATAAGGCGTATAGTATGTACATATAGTAGATGGGGGATAAATCATACTAAATTACGAAAGTAAAAATCAGAATATTAAAAATAAAACTATTTACAAACGCGAAAAAAAGAGTAGAATAATATTAGTTATAATTTTCAGAAAATTAATTGTTAGCAAGGGGTCTCTCAAGGGTTGGTAATGTACATATAATTGGGGAGGGTACAAAAATGAAGAGAAAAAAGATGAAAAAGTTAACAGCGGTTGTAGTACCAGTTTTAGCAATGAGTGTTGCATTGACAGCATGCTCTGGATCAGGTGGGGAGAAGAAAACGACTACTACATCTAATAGTGGGGAAGAAAAAAAATCTGATATTAAATATGCAGCGAAGCAAGTATTAAATCGTACGGAAAATCAAGAAATTCCGACGATGGACACTTCTAAATCTACTGATACGTTAGGGGCACAAATTTTAGGGAACACGATGGAAGGATTATATCGTCTTGATAAAGATAATAAGCCTATTCCGGCTGCTGCAGAATCAAGTACGAAAAGCGAAGATGGTAAAAAATATACGTTTAAACTGCGTAAAGATGCGAAATGGTCAAATGGAGAGCCTGTAACAGCGAAAGATTTCGTATATGGATGGCAGCGCTTACTTGATAAAAACACAGCTGCAGAATATGCGTTTATTGCCTACTATATTAAAAATGCAGAGGCAATTAATAAAGGTGAAAAACCTGGAACTGAATTAGGAGCGAAGGCGGTAGATGATTACACGCTAGAAGTAGAATTAGAAAAACCGGTACCGTACTTCTTAAATTTATTAGCATTCCCGTCATATTATCCTTTAAATGAAAAGTTCGTAAAAGAAAAAGGAGAGAAATTCGGTTTAGAAGCAGATACAACATTGTATAACGGGCCATTTGTAATGGCATCGTGGAAACATGAACAAGGTTGGCAGCTGAAGAAAAATGATAAGTATTGGGATAATAAGACTGTGAAATTAGAAGAAATTAATTACAGCGTTGTAAAAGAAGTGGCTACAAAAGTAAATTTATATGATACAGGATCGATTGACTTTACATTATTATCAGGAGAATTTGTAGATAAATATAAATCGAACAAAGATGAATATGGTGAGTATTCAGAAGCAAGTACGTTCTTCTTACGTTTAAATCAAAAGCGTAACGGACAAGATACACCGTTAAAGAGCAAAAAACTTCGTGAAGCAATCGCATTATCAATTGATAAAAAAGGTTTAGCAAACGTTATATTAAATAATGGATCAAAAGCAACGGATCAATTGGTTCCAAAAGGGCTTGCGATGGGACCGGATGGTAAAGATTATCAAGATACATTTAAAAATGGTCTGAAATATGATGTGAAAAAAGGCGCAGCAGCTTGGGAAGAGGCGAAAAAGGAACTCGGAAAAGATCAAGTTACAATTGAATTACTAAGCTATGATGATGGAACTGCGAAAAAGATTGCCGATTATTTTAAAGATCAAATTGAGAAAAACTTAAAAGGTGTAACAGTTAACACGAAAATTCAGCCATTTAAACAAAAATTAAAATTAGAGTCAGCGCAAGATTATGAAGTTTCGTTTGCAGGTTGGAGCCCAGATTATTCGGATCCAATGACATTTATTGATATGTTTGAATCGAAGAGTCCATATAACCAAATGAGTTATTCAAATCCGAAATACGATGAAATGGTACAAAAAGCAGGTAATGAATTATTGTCTGATCCGAAGAAGCGCTGGGAAACATTAGGGAAAGCAGAAAAAATATTCCTTGAAGAAGATGCAGGATTAGTTCCTTTATATCAAACAGGAAGATCATATGTAATGAAACCGAATGTAAAAGGAATTGTGAAACACAACATTAGTCCAGAATATAGCTTTAAGTGGGCGTATGTAACTGAGGATGGCGGAAAGAAATAACATGAAAGCATTTCAAAAGCGGCTAATATGCTTTTGAAATGCTTTTTTGTATGGATAGGAGAATAAGGAGCATGGAAATTTTGAGTTCACTTTTAAAATTCTACTGTAGGAATAGTAGAAGGGATTCAATAAGATAGTTAGAGATTTCATTTTTATAAGAAAAATATAGAACTTAGCAATGGAGAAGAATAAGAGGAGATATGTTTACATATAGTAGACGGGGGATAATTCATATAGTAATTAAAACAACAAGTTACTATAATAAAAAAATAAATATTTAGAAAAATTACAAAAATACTTTACAAAACTCAAAAAGATAGTAGAATATTAATTAATAAGAATTTTCTGATAACGAAAGTTAATAGAGAATCTCTAAATGTTAATATCGTACATATAATTGGGGAGGGTACAAAAAAATGAAGAGAAAAAAGATGACAAAATTAACAGCGGTTGTAGCACCAGTTCTAGTAATGAGTATGGCATTAACAGCTTGCTCGGGATCAGGGGAAAAAGAAAAGACGAACACAACGCCGAAAAGTAGTGAAAAAGAAGGCGGAAAATTAGCAGCAAAGCAAGTGCTTAATTTAACAGAGAGTCAAGAGATTCCATCTATGGATTCTTCTAAAGCGACAGACCAAGTATCGTTTCTTGCTTTAAACAACGTAATGGAAGGTTTATATCGACTTGATAAAGATAATAAAGCAGCACCAGGGGTTGCTGAATCATATAAAAAGAGTGGTGATGGTAAAAAATATACATTCACATTAAATAAAAATGCAAAATGGTCAAATGGAGAACCTGTAACAGCGAAGGATTTCGTGTTTGCTTGGAAACGTGCGGTAGATAAAAATACAGCAGCGGAATATGCATACATTATGTTTGATTTAAAGAACGCAAAAGCAATTAATGATGGGAAAGCACCACTTGATACGTTAGGTGTAAAAGCTGTAGATGACTACACATTAGAGGTAGAATTAGAAAATCCAGTTCCTTACTTTGTAGAATTAACTTCATTCGGAACATTCTATCCGTTAAATGAAAAATTCGTAAAAGAAAAAGGAGAAAAATACGGTTTAGAATCAGATACAACGTTATACAACGGACCATTTACATTAACAGACTGGAAACATGAAGAAGGTTGGAAGTTAAAGAAAAATGCACAATACTGGGATAATAAAACAGTTAAATTAGAAGAAATCAACTTTAACGTAGTAAAAGATAGCGGTACACGTGTAAACTTATATGAAAGTGGACAAATCGATCGTGCAGCACTTACATCTGAAATGGTTGACAAATATAAATCAAATCCAGATTTCTTTACACAAAAAACACCGTCAACGTACTTCTTACGATTAAACCAAAAACGTGGTAATCAAGATACAGTATTAAAGAGCAAAGATTTACGTTTAGCGATTGCAATGGCATATGATAAAAAAGGTTTAACGAATGTAATTTTAAATGACGGATCTACACCTGCAGATTACTTAGTACCAAAAGAATTTGCAAAAAGTCCAGATGGAAAAGACTTCCGTAAAGATAACGGAGATATTTTAAAAACAGATGTGAAGAAAGCAAAAGAGCATTGGGAAAAAGCGAAAAAAGAACTTGGAAAAGAGCAAGTAACGATTGAGTTATTAAACTACGATAGCGATAACGCGAAAAAAGTAGGGGAGTTCTTAAAAGGAGAGCTTGAGAAGAACTTACCGGGCTTAACAGTGAATTTGAAAAACCAACCGTTTAAACAAAAATTAAAATTAGAATCAGATCTAGATTATGATTTATCTTACGCTGGTTGGGGACCTGACTACTTAGATCCAATGACATTCATTGATATGTTCGTTACAAATGGACCTCATAACCAAACTGGATATTCAAATCCGAAATATGATGAAATTGTAGAAAAAGGTAAAGGCGAGCTATTAACGAAAACGAAAGATCGCTGGGATAGCTTACTGAAAGCTGAAAAAATGTTACTTGAAGATGCTGCAATTGCACCGTTATACCAACGTGGTGATGCTCTAGTTCAAAGAGCGAAAGTAAAAGGTATTATTCACCACCCAGTTGGTGGAGATTACAGCTACAAATGGGCATATATTGGTGAAGATAAGTAAGAGAGAGGGCGCGCGATGCGCCCTTTTTTTATGCACTTTTCTTCCTTCCTGGAATATATAAAATAAAAAAGGGAGAATTGTATGGAACGGAATACTTACATCGACTTCTTAGCTTATTACGGAATAGGGAGTGCTCATCCTGGTGGTTTTACGTTAACGAAGCAATTACTATCTCAATTGCCACTTAGACACGGAGCAAATGTTCTTGAGATAGGTTGCGGCACGGGGAAAACAGCGGCGTATATGACAAAAGAATTGGGTTATAAAGTGACAGCGGTTGAAAAGAATGAAATTATGATTAAAAAAGCGAAAGATAGATGGTTGTTTGATGGTTTAAATATACAATTGATTCAAGGCGATGTAGAAGGGTTACCGTGTTTAAATGATTCTTTTGAGCTTGTACTTGGAGAATCTATACTCGCTTTTACAAATAAAGAAAAGGTTATTTCGGAATGTTATCGTGTATTACAAAAGGATGGAAAGCTTGTTGTCATTGAAATGATTACCGAAAAACATATTGAGAAGAAAGAGGAGGAAAAGATTGGACAGTTATACGGTATGAAAGAATTATTAACTGAGAATGAGTGGATTCATTTATTTCAAGCAGCAAATTTTAAAAGAATTACAATTGCGGGTGGCGGAACTATTGCAGAAACAGTTGCAGGACATGTGGAAGAGCCAGAGTGGAATGTATCACCTTTTATTCCGGAAGAATTGTATGAGGCGTGGGTGCAACACGAACAAGTACTGCTTATGTATCAACATATTTTAGGGCATCGGATTTTTATATGTGAAAAATAGAAAAAGAGTTGGCTAAAGATAGTCAACTCTTTACTATGTTAGATGAAAAATAATGCAGCCAAAGTAATTCCAAAAATAAAGCCAAATCCGAGTTCAAGGCCCCAGCCACCGCCGCCACAACCACCGCAACCACGACCGCCGCATCCACAGCCACTAAATCCACCATCGAATCCACCACCGCATCCAAATCCACAGTTATCACATCTGCTAATACCGCCGCAAATATCACATCCGCCGTTTGAATATGCATTATAGTATCCGAACCCTGTATCAAAAGATGAACGCTGCTGCACTGGCTCAATCCAAACAGAATCATTTGTCACGTCTATTATTTTTCCTAAATGGATATGACCATCACGGTCTTCAATTCGAACAACTTTTCCGAAATAACGTTGGCATGTATTATAACATTTTTGTCTATGCATGTTCTTTCCTCCTTCCCCCATTACAGTAATACGATATGTAAGGGGGACAAGTGCGGCTTGTACGAATGACCTATCTATCATAATTGTTATAGGAAAGGGGAAATATACGAACAGGATACATAACGAGGAGGAAGAGAAATGAAATCTACAGACCAATTTCAGACGTACGAAGTTCCTTGGGAGGAATTAATAGAAGCACTGCGAGGTGAAATGAAGAAACAAGTAGGGGCGGATATTATTGATACGGTCGTATGTAATTTGAAAGATGGTTTTGAAGTGTATACATATGTGCAGGGTGATTTGGATTTCGAGTATACAGAAGCTCTTGAACGAAAATATGGAAGTGACGGGAAAATCCCTAATTTGTTAACAGTTATGCTGGTAGCTAGCATTTATAATACGGGTGAAGAGAATATACGTTTACATGCAGATCAAAAGGAAAATCCGATTGTTGAAGTATATGTGAAGAAGTAAAGAGTGCGCTAATTATAGCGTGCTCTTTATTTCTTGTATTGAAAAGAAAATCAAACTTTAATGGTGGAATTTATAGCGGGAAAAGTATGAAATCTATGTGTTATTTCAGATATATAATAAGGAAAAAATTCGAAATAAAATATGGGAGTAGTTCATTTTTGTTTACATAATGTAATTGCTGTGAACTGTTGTCCTAAAATACAAGTCATATATCTTGTTTCCTCTCATAAATTTAAACATAGGAATTTGTCTACAAAGGTGGCGAAGCCTCATCATGAAAATTCGAATTTGTGCCACGTTCATGCTGTTTCTATTTATATGTTTACCTTTTTCAGTTTTTGCAAAAGGAGAGGAGGCAAAGGAAAGGGTCGTTTCACTTGTATATGATGATTCGGGCAGCATGAGAAATAACGATCGCTGGAAGTATGCCAATTACGCCTTGCAAAGTTTAGTTGCGCTATTAGATGAGAAAGATAAATTTTCTTACGTTCCAATGAGTAAGCCGGATGCTCCATTAAACATTTCATTAACAAAGGATCAAAGGCAAACAGAAATTGAGGGGATTGGGGCGTGGAAAACATATTTAAATACTCCATTTAGCGCAGTAGAAACGGCGATGCAATCTATAAAAAAGGAAGCAGATATAGATGGGAAACGTGAATTTTGGCTTATTGTATTAACTGACGGGGCATTTAATGATTTGGAGAAAGATAAGATTGGCGGAAAAGAACAAATTACACAGAAGTTAGCGCAGTTTAAGAAAGAAATGGATTCGAAAAAGATCTCTTTACATCCAGTCTTAATCACGATGGAAGAGGATTTAGGGCAGCAAGAGAAGCTGCAGTTAAATACGTTTAAAGAGATTTGGAAAAAAGAAATGAATGGAGTTGTCATGCCGTCTAGCGGTGAGGATGGTATTGTACAAAGTGTGAATCAAGTGGCAGCATTAGTTGCAAATCGTGATCCATTTTCTTCTGTTGAGTCGATTGTCAAAACGAAAATAGTAGGGAAAAAAGTAGAGATTACAACACCGTTTCCATTAAAGCGTATGACGCTTGTACGACAATCACCTTCTTTGTCTAATTATAAAGTTATGCAACTTTCCAAACCGTTACAATTGCAGTCTTCTTTTTCTATACATGCACCAGGAGAAGCTAAATTATTCGGAAATATAGTGCATGTAAGTACAGCGAACCAGGAAGTGATTAAGCCAGGGACATATACGATAGAAGTGGATCAGGACATTGAGAAAGAGGGATTACAAGTACTTGTTGAACCAGCGCTTAATTATACTGTTTCTACGTACGACAAAGATGATAAAGATAGAAAAAATGTTGAGAAAATGTATGAAGGTGTGACAGCTGTTATTGAAGCGAAACCTACTGAATTACCAATTCAAACTTCTTATTTCGAAGCAGAAGTAGAAATAGATGGAAAGCAGTATCCGATGAAGTGGGATGATAAAAGACATGTGTTTTATTACGAGACACAGGTTGGTAAAGCGTTAGTACGCGGGAAAGTCCATATGAATATAAAGGGATTTTATAGACAGACGAAAGAATTCAAGATTGAACCAGCTGAAAAACCAAAATTAACACTTCAAGCTGTTACGAAAGATTATGAAGAAAAGGTAACAAATTTAGAAAATAGTAAACCATTTATTTTACAGCCCCAGTTAAATGGTAAACCGATGACAGAAGAGGCTGTAAAGAAACTATTAAAATCTACTGGTGTCACATCGAATCAATCGATCAACTATGAATTAAAACAGCATGGTAGTCAAGTTTATGTTTATCCTCGCCCTTATTACTCCGACACATTCAATTTTACAGATACCGGCACCGTAGAGGCTACCATCACGATCAATGATTCAACATTACAAGAAGTAAAGGAAAAGATCGTACTGCACATTGAAAATGCGCCGTTTTTTGAGAAGTATGCGCTCATTTTTAAATTTGTAATTCCTATCACTTTATTACTTTTAATAGTAGGAATTATTATTTTAGGATGGATTGTTCGTCCGAGATTTCATAGGAAAGCATTACTATATTACGAATGGGATCAAGAAGTAGCGAAAGATTGGCTTTATCAATCTGAACCAGAGTTACTTAAAAATAAATGGTGGAAGCACTATTTTGGCATTCCATTCCGAGCAGAAAGAAAGACTGTGCAATCTGTAACATTAATAGCGAAAAAAGGATCGAAATCTATATTTGTAGCGAAAGAATCGCAAGTGGTTGGGATGATTATTGATGGGATGTTTATAACAGAGGAAGAGGTAGGAATGGAGCATAAGACGTTGTATCCAAATGAACTTTTAGTAATTGATAGAGGATATGGTAAGGAGATTTACCGGTACGAATGTGAATAGTAGATAGGGTGTAAGAGGGGCGGAGGAGGCCCGGCTCTCTTTATTCTTCTTTTCAAACAAGCAAGAATAGGAAGGTGGTTCACATGACATTACAAGTTCCAACAATTTTAATTGGCTTAGGTGGAATCGGTAGTACTGTCACACATCAAATATATGAAAGATTACCTGAGGAGCGTCGTAAAAAGGTAGCGATGCATGTATTTGATACAGATGTGAATACATTGAGTAAATTTGATCATATTCGGAAGTTTAAGACGCAAACGAGCTCGAGTAAAACACCGAGAGAGTATATTGCGGGAGATCCAACGATTCCAGAGTGGTTTCCGATGGACCCGACTATACTTGATAAACCGTTAACAGAAGGGGCTGGACAGTTACGCGTCATTTCACGGTTAGCGTTACGTGCAGCGATGAAAGAAGATAAACTCACATCGTTTTGGCAAGAAATCGAGAAGATTTTTCCAGTTACAAGTGATCAGACGGAATATGGTGTACGTGTCATTATTGTAACATCACTAGCCGGCGGAACAGGCTCAGGGATGTTTTTACAAATCGCATTATATTTGCGTGAGATGCTCCGGAAGAAATTGCAGCATCATAACATTTTAATTCGCGGTGCGTTTTTAATGCCAGATGTTTTAGTTAAGACGAGAACGGTTAGTGCGAAAGAGTTTGAAACTGTGCAAGCGAATGGTTATGCATCGTTAAAAGAGTTGCACGCTATTACGCTTGGGTCGACTGGTGAATTATCAAAACGAGGCGGCGTAACGATTGAATTAGAATATCGTCCTGATCAAGTGGATGAGGACGGAAGAACAAATCATACGATAAAGCAGCATCATTTACCGTACAATTATTGCTTCTTATATGATTATGAAAATTTACATGGGCACCATTTGCACAATTTATCGGATTATATGGAGCAAATGGCAAATACGATTTATTTACAGTTATTCAGTCCAATGTCTGCAAATCATTTTGCGCAAGAAGATAATCAAATTCAGCAATTGGCAGAATCGAGTGGGAAAGGGAGATATTGCGGAGCAGGAACGGCGAAGCTCATTTATCCGTATGAGCACGTTTTGAAATACTGTGCTTTAAAATGGGCGGTGCAAGGTTTAGATGAATCTTGGCTTCATTTAGATCAACTGTTTCAAGAGAAGAAGCAAAGATATGATCAAGATGTAAAGCGCGGTATGCAGCGTGAAAAGCCTGAGCGCGGGAAAAGTTATTTAGAAGACTTAGAGCATCTTGCTACTCGGCCAGAACAAGCTCATATTTTTTATAGACAAATGTACCATGAAACACGTGAAGGGGCAGAGGGTGGTAAGCTCGGTGTTGCAAAATCAAAATTGTTTTTAGATGCTGTAGAGAGTTACGTACACCGTACAGTGCAAAAAGATGAGGAATTAAACCGCCTGCAGCATGAGTGCAAAATATCGGCTGCGAAGCTTAAAATGATGGAACAAATGAAGGGGGAAGTAGCGAGAGTTGATCATGCGGTTCGTTTATATGCTTATGCCATTCCGAGCCGTGTACATGAGCATGTTACTACCCTTTTATATGACATGATCGAATCAGACCGCTTTACACCGAGTGGCTCAGAAGGACAGTCTTATCAATTAAATACATGGTTTTTAAAGAAAACGGATCCAGTTCATCCAGTTGCAGCACGTTTTATGCTGTATGAAATTCGTAAGCAGTTAGTAGAGAAGATGAATCGACTACATGAAAATAATGAACAAAAGCGTAATTTAATTCAAAACTACGATAAGAAATTTAATGTGAGTAATATTGATGGAACTGTAACGGCTGTTCGCCGCGTTGAAATTGCGCAGCAACAAGGCTGGTTTGGAAAAATGATTAATAATCAGCAGCGTTTGTTTAAAAAAGAATTTGAAGATATTGTAACGCAGTACGTACACAAATTAAGTGAGTATCGTAAAGAAATGTTGTTAGAACTCGTGTATCAATCGCTATACCAAGCAGTTGATAAAATGATTCAATATTGGGAAAGATTCTTTGATAATTTATACGAAACACGTGAAAATTTATTGTTTGAAATCCAAAAGCGAAGCAAGGAATTTGAGGGGAAAACGAACCCGACGAATGTATACGTATTAGCTGAAGAGAAATTGCAAGAAAAGATTTGGCAAGATATGCAGCAACATTTAAATTTAGGTGTATTACCGAAAGATATATCGTCCGAAATTTATATGAGCTTGTACGGGGAATATTGTCGTGATGCGAAAGCCGAAGAAATTCAGTCGAAAAAGGTGGAAGACTTCTATCGTGAACATATATTGAGTTATTGTTATGACGAACTTCAAGTGCGCTATCGTGACAAATTAGAGCTTAATATCGTTGAAGCATTGCGAAAAGAAGCAGATTTCAAGAAGCGTGATCGTGATGAATACGTTCGTGAAAAAATTGAAGATCTTTTCCATTTAGCAAGTCCGTTCGTTCCGAAAGTTTCTCATCATAGAGAATTACAATATTGGGGCGTACATCCATCTTTAAAACAAGAATTGCAAGAAGAGTTATTGCAAGAAATGTTTAAAGAAAAAGATACGGTAAACGAGGCGTTTTCACCATTTGAAGTGATTTGTTATCGTGCTCATTACGGATTATCGCTACAAGATTTTCCTAAGCTTTCATCTGGACATATTGCGAATGGTTTTATGAACGATAAAGGTGATTATTTTCAATCGTATTATCGCCGCGTGAACAAATTAAATAGTAAAAAATCTAGTTTGACGCCGCATTTAGATAAATATTGGCACTTACCAGCCTTTATGCCAGACTTGAATGCAACGCAAACGAAGTTAGATTACGACAAATGTAATCGTGCTCTTCTATACGCGTATATGTATCGCTGGATTAGCTTAGTTGCTGTTGATGGACAATTCGTGTATCAATATAATGGTGTTGGCCGTAGCTTTTTAATTCAGTCGATGGGGAAAAATATTTCAAGTGAAAGTTATAAGTTGCACAGAGCATTGCTTCATAATCCGTTTATTTATGAAAACATCTTGTCACGATTTGAAGAAGAACAAGAAAAGGCAATGATACAAGGTGGACATTTATATACACATGCATTTGTATTAGGCGCTCAAGATATAAGATGGCTCCGTAAAGAGCATGTTCATAATATTTTAGATATGATTTTAATGTATGACCGTGAGGCAAAATATGACCCGACGTTAGAAGAAACATCTGACGATTTGTTAAGGCTATTCCTTGATGAAATTGAGCTGTATTTCCAAAACTATTACGGAACAGGTGCAGATATGGTTGCGAAGAAAGAGAAAGAGATGTTTATGAAACAATTGTGGGATCGTTCGTATGCGAAAGGGTATGTGGACCCAAATAGTGCGCCTTATAAAAAATGGCAAAATATATTACATGTTCCCGATGAAGAAGAAGTGCCAAAAACGAATGTATAATGAGTGAAAAGGGAATCCTTAAGAATGACAATACAACTTTAGAAATGAGGGATTCCGATGCCATTTTTAGGAAGTGTATATCAAATATTTGGATTATATCCAGAAATTTATTATGGAATGATTTCAGCGGAAATCGCTGAACAACAAATGGAAGAACAGAAAGAACAAGAAAATCAAGAGACTGAATTATAAAACCATGCAGGCTACTCGCCTGCGTGGTTTTTTCGTGTTACAATAAAGCGAATTTTTTAAGGGAGAGAATAAGATGAAATGGATATATTTTATTATTATTAACGTTATAGCATTTAGTATGATGGGGCTTGATAAGCGAAAAGCAAAGAAAAAGCAGTGGAGAACGCCAGAAAGTACGTTGTTTTTATCAGCTGCAGCTGGAGGAGCGGTTGGAGCTTGGATTGGTATGTATATGTTTCATCATAAGACACATAAAAGTAAATTTGTCTTCGGTATTCCAGTGCTCGTTATTATAACAGTAGGAGTGTTTTTATACATATAAAGGATTTGCAAGAGGAATGTCGAAAGAAATGCAGATTGAATATTGGTAAAGTAAGCATGTGAGACTTTATAATGAAGAAAAAAAGAGAAGAGGAGAAAAAGGAAGATGGGGAGTCAAACAGCAGAGCAAAAGCAGGGGATTATATATGCAGCAGGTGCGTATACGATGTGGGGAGTCCTTCCGATTTATTGGAAATGGGTGGAGGAAGTACCGGCAGATGAAATATTAGCGCATCGCATCGTTTGGGCATTTGTTTTTATGTTGTTAGTTTTAGGAGTAACGAAGAGGTTTCGTCAGTTTGGTGGGGAGTTAGTGGCCCTTTTTAAACGACCTAAATTATTAATGTCATTAACAATTGCTTCGGTACTTATTAGTGGAAACTGGTTTGTATACATATGGGCCGTAAATCATAACCATGTAATCGAAGCAAGTCTTGGGTATTATATTAATCCACTTATAAGTATTTTACTTGGTACAGTTGTTTTAAAAGAGAAGCTTAATTTTTGGCAATATGTTGCGGTTGGTTTAGCTGGATTGGGCGTTGTTATTTTAACGATACGTTTCGGATCAATTCCATGGGTTTCTCTTTCACTTGCTTTTTCATTTGGATTATATGGATTAACAAAAAAATTATTAAATTATGATGCAACAATTGGGCTTACGATGGAAACGATGTTAGTGACGCCATTTGCACTTATATATTTGTTTATGACAGGAGTTCATGGCTTTGGTTCGTTCGGTTCTATTTCGGCAATATCAACGTTTCTTTTAATAGGGGCAGGTATTGTTACAGCGTTACCACTCTTTTATTTTGCTAAAGGAGCACAACTTATTCCGCTCTATATGATAGGATTTTTACAATACATCGCGCCGACTATTAGTTTAATTTTAGGTGTGTTCGTTTTTGGTGAACATTTCACATCTACTCATATGATTGCGTTTTTCTGTATATGGATTGCTTTATTTGTCTTTTCAATGGCGAAAACAAAGTTTCTACTACAGAAGCAACCAAAATTTATTAAAAATAAATCAGCAAAAGTATCATAATGCGTAGTATTTTCTACGCATTTTTCTTTATACTTATATTATATAGAAATTCCATTATAGTCAGTGAGGAGCTGAAAAACATGGAAACAATTTTACATAATGATCCACTTATAGCAGCTATAATTTCTTGGTTTTTAGCACAGTTAACGAAAGTCGTTTTTAAATTAATAAAAACAGGCGAGTTTGATTTTGCTAAGTTCTTTGCTTCAGGTGGAATGCCAAGTTCGCATGCTTCGACTGTTACTGCACTTGCTACAGGTGTCGGAGTGGTGGAAGGTGTGGAGAGTCCAATATTTGCGGTTGCCGCTATTTTTGCCATTATTGTTATGTACGATGCTTCAGGAGTAAGGCTTGCGGTAAGTAAGCAAGCGAAAATATTGAATGATTTTTTTCATGGTAGACAAACAGAATATAAAAAGTTAAATGAGCTCGTTGGACATACACCGTATCAAGTTGTTGTTGGTGCACTATTAGGAATTGTTGTCGGGGTTGGGTATTGTTTGTAAGCAGAATGTGTGTAATGCACGTTCTGCTTTTCTTTGTTTTCATACATATTTAGATGAGTTTTCGAATATCGTATACGGACTTAGAAAGGGTGGGTGAGCGGTGTGCTACTATATGACAAAGTGCATGAGGAGATAGAGCGGAGAACGACTGCACTTCAAACGATGCAAAAGCAAGACGGAACGTGGCAATTTTGTTTTGAAGGAGCTTTGCTAACGGATTGTCACATGATTTTTTTACTCAAATTATTAGGGCGAAATGACGAAATAGAACCGTTTGTGAAAAGGTTAGTATCTCTTCAAACAAATGAAGGGACTTGGAAATTATACGAAGATGAAAAGGGAGGGAATTTATCCGCGACGATTCAAGCATATGCTGCTTTACTTGCTTCGGAAAAATATTCGAAAGAAGATATGAATATGAGGCGAGCTGAAATGTTTATTAAGGAACACGGGGGAGTTTCTCGTGCTCATTTTATGACGAAATTTTTATTAGCGATTCATGGAGAATATGAATTTCCTGCGCTTTTTCACTTTCCAACGCCAATCTTATTTTTACAAGATGACTCCCCCCTCAGTATATTTGGGCTAAGCAGCTCAGCGCGTATACATTTAATTCCGATGATGATTTGTATGAATAAGAGATTCCGTGTAGAGAAAAAGTTATTGCCAAATTTAAATCATATTGCAGGCGGGGGTGGGCAATGGTTTCGAGAGGAGCGGTCTCCGCTGTTTCAATCGTTTTTAGGTGATGTGAAAAAGGTAATATCTTATCCATTATCGTTACATCATAAAGGATACGAAGAAGTAGAGCGCTTTATGAAGGAGCGTATAGATGAAAATGGAACATTATATAGTTACGCCAGTGCTACGTTTTATATGATTTATGCTTTGCTTGCATTAGGGCACTCTATTCAGTCTCCAATTATTGAGAAAGCTGTGACAGGATTAAAATCTTATATATGGAAGATGGACAGAGGAAGTCATTTGCAAAATTCTCCTTCTACCGTATGGGATACCGCTTTACTTAGCTATTCATTGCAAGAAGCTAAAGTTACAAGTGAAAATAAGATGATTCAAAGGGCGACGGAGTATTTATTGCAAAAACAACAAACTAAAAAGGTAGATTGGAGCGTACATGCATCATCACTTGTAGCTGGCGGTTGGGGATTTTCAGATGTTAATACGACGATCCCTGATATAGACGATACTACAGCTGCCCTTAGAGCGTTAGCGCGAAGTAGAGGGAATGATAGAGTAGATGATGCGTGGGGAAGAGGTGTGGAATGGGTAAAAGGATTGCAAAACAATGATGGAGGCTGGGGAGCTTTTGAACGAGGGGTAACGAGCAAGTTACTATCGAATTTGCCGATTGAAAATGCGAGTGATATGATAACCGATCCGTCCACACCAGATATTACAGGTAGGGTGTTAGAATTATTCGGAACGTATGCACCGAATGAATTGCTTGAAGAGCAAAAAAAGAAAGCTATCAAATGGTTAATGGATGTACAGGAACAGAATGGATCATGGTATGGAAAATGGGGGATATGTTATATATATGGGACATGGGCAACGATGACAGGCTTACGTGCATTAGGAGTGCCTTCTACTCATCCATCGTTGAAAAAAGCAGCTTCATGGCTCGAACATTTGCAGCATGAAGACGGAGGGTGGGGAGAATCCTGTCAAAGTAGTGTAGAGAAAAAATTTATTTCTTTACCTTTTAGTACGCCGTCACAAACAGCGTGGGCACTTGATGCACTCATTTCTTACTACGATCAAGAAACACCGATTATTCGAAAAGGAATTACATATTTGCTCGCGCAGTCTACTATGAATGAAAAATATCCTACTGGTACAGGGTTACCGGGGGGCTTTTATATTCGCTATCATAGTTATGGGCATATATATCCGTTACTTGCTTTAGCGCACTACGTAAAGAAATATAGAAAATAAACCGAGAGATACTCTCGGTTTATTTTGATGGGTAGTAGGTCCCTGTTGAAAAGAATAAGGAACGTTGTAGTTCCTTATTTTTCTGTTGATTGGCGTTTTTGACGTGCATCAGCGGCATTTGCACGTGCGTTTGCTTCTAAGTCATTGTGGTCAGCGAGTTCGCGAGCGAACTCAACATCAATGCCATCGGCAGCTTTGTTTCGATTTACATTCTTTTTTTTCATTCGACACAATCTCCTTGTGTTTTATGCGGCGTTGCAAAGTTAGTTTGACACAAATAGACTTTTTTATACAAAGAGGATTTGGAAAGCATAGAGCCGAAATATACAATATAACTAATAGAAATGGGGGATAGAGATGGAATTGTTGAATGGGAAAACAGCTGTTGTAACGGGTGCTGCACAGGGGATTGGAAAAGAAATTGCACGAGTTTTTGCAAAACTAGGGGCCAAAGTATTAATTAGTGATGTAAATGAAGAGAAGCTACAAGAAACGACACGTGAATTATCAGATGAAGGGTATGATGTGAGTTTATATCGATGTGATGTGAGTAATCAAAATGAAGCGAAGTCGTTAATTGAATATGCGGTGCAAAAATTTGGTACATTACATATTTTAGTGAATAACGCTGGGATTACAAAAGATGCAATGTTACATAAGATGGAGAAGTCTGCTTGGGAACAAGTATTACAAGTGAACTTAACTGGCGTTTTTTATTGTATGCAGCCAGCACTTCTTTATATGAGACAACAACAGTATGGACGGATTATTAATATTTCTTCTATTAGTAGGGAAGGAAACATTGGACAAGCAAATTATGCGGCTACAAAAGCAGGGGTTGTAGGCTTAACAAAAACAGCAGCGAAAGAGGTTGGAAGTTTTGGTATTACGTGTAATGCGATTTGTCCAGGGTTTATGGATACTGATATGACAAAAACAATACCGGATAAAGTAAAAGAGAAAATGGTTGGAGCGATTCCAGTTGGAAGAATTGGAACGCCGGAAGATATTGCAAACGCTGCTGCCTTTTTAGCATCAGAGTATGCGTCTTACATTACAGGAGAGGTATTAAATGTGAGCGGTGGGTTGCAAGTGTAAATGAATACATAATGAAAAGAACCTGACCGAGTAGGTCAGGTTCTTTCTCGTTAATTTAAGTTAATCCAAACGCTCTTCACTTCTGTATAGTTGTTCAGCGCGTAAGATCCCATTTCGCGGCCAAGACCGGATTGTTTAAATCCTCCAAATGGAGATGCTGCATCAAAGACGTTATAACAGTTTACCCATACAGTACCAGCACGTACTTTACTTGCAACATAGTGTGCTGTTTTAACATTTTCTGTCCACACACCAGCCGCTAAGCCGAATTGTGATTTATTTGCACGTTCAATTACTTCATCAATATCGTTAAAAGGTATTGCAGAAATAACTGGACCGAAAATTTCTTCTTTTGCGATCGTCATTTCGTCATTTACGTCAGCGAATACTGTAGGAGAAACGAAGTAGCCTTGATCGAATGGATTATTTCCTCCGCAAAGTACTTCAGCGCCTTCTTCAATCCCTTTTTCAATGTAGCTCATTACACGTTTTTGTTGTTCTTCGGAAACGAGAGGACCGATTGTTGTTTCAGGGTTAAGACCGACACCTTGATTTAGTTTTTTAGAATAGAGGACGAGATCAGCCATGACATTATCATACATTTTCTTTGGAATAAATAAGCGTGATCCAGCAGAGCATACTTGTCCTTGGTTAAACATAACACCAGAAAGTGCACCAGGAATCGCGCGAGATAAGTCGGCGTCTGGTAAAATAATGTTCGGTGATTTACCGCCAAGCTCTAAAGTAACACGTTTCAATGATTCAGATGCTTGTCGCATAATTTGTTTACCGACTGGAGTAGAACCAGTAAATGCAATTTTATCAACGAGTGGATGATTAACAAGTGCTTGTCCAGCTGATTCACCGAATCCAGGAACGATATTAATAACACCTTTCGGGAATCCAGCTTCTTCAATTAATTCAGCTAAGTATAGAGCGGATAGTGGAGTTTGTTCTGCAGGTTTTAAAACGATTGTACATCCTGTAGCAAGCGCAGCTCCCATTTTCCACATTGCCATAAGAAGTGGGAAGTTCCAAGGGATAATTTGACCGACGACACCAACAGCTTCATGGCGTGTATAGTTAAAGTAATCACCGGAAACAGGAATTGTTTGACCAACAATTTTCGTCGCCCAGCCAGCATAATAGCGCATATGCTCAATTGCAAGTGGTATGTCTGCCGCCATTGTTTCACGGATTGGCTTTCCGTTATCTAACGTTTCGAGCTGTGCCAGCTCTTCTTTATGTTCTTCCATTAAATCAGCGAGCTTGTACATAAGACGGCTGCGTTCAGCAGTGCTCATGCGTGACCAAGGACCTTCATCGAAAGCCATTCGAGCAGCTACCACAGCTTTATGAATGTCTTCGCGACCAGCTTCAGCAACGATAGCGAGTGTTTCACCAGTTGCTGGGTTAGGAGTTTTAAATGTTTTTCCGGAAGCGCTTTCAATGAACGATCCGTTCACATATAGTTTCTTTGTGCCCTGAAGAAATTTCTCTACCTTTTCATGAAGATTTACAGCTAGTTGACTCATTGTATAACCCCCTTGAAAATATAATTTAAACGCAGTACGAGACGGCGTTTATTCCGAAATCAAGGATGTGGGAACTAGATGAAAAGCCTCTACTTAAAATCATAAATAAAAAATACTGAAAATTCAAATTTCATTTTCGTTACAATTGTAAAAAATATGTAATGAAACATTGTATTCTATATAATTACAAAAAATCCTGCGCGTTTTTGTTTTCTAGTAGGAAAAACTAGAAAAACAGTGGTACAATTATACATCGTGAGAGGAGGGGGAAAATGAAGAATTATCATGATGATCCGCGCTTTCGAGTTGCCCATAGAGAAGCGTTAATTGGTCTTGGATTAGCTATTATTAATTTTATAATATGGTATGGATTTGCTTATGGGCTTGGAAGTAAGGATCCGAGTGAATATACATATGTATTAGGTTTTCCAGCATGGTTTTTTTATAGCTGTATCGTTGGATTTATCGTAATGGTTATTTTGCTTATTTTAGTTGTTCGTTTTTTATTTCAAGATATTTCACTCGATGAGGAAGAAAAAAGTGAGGAATGATAGATGAATTGGTATGTAATAATCCCAATGATAATTTCTTTTATCGTTGTGTTTTTAATTGGTGTATATGCATCAAGACGTGTACAAGCAACCGCTAATAATAAATTTTTACAAGAATATTTTCTTGGTGGGCGTGAACTTGGTGGCTTATTATTAGCTATGACGATGATTGCTACGTACGGTAGTGCAAGTAGCTTTATCGGCGGGCCTGGTATTGCTTACAATATGGGTCTTGGATGGGTGCTGTTATCAGCGATTCAAGTTGTAACAGGATATATCGTTTTAACGGTTATTGGTAAAAAGTTTGCTATTATCGCTAGAAAGATGGAAGCAATTACGCTTATTGATTATTTAAAGGGCAGATACAATAATAAAGCGGTAGTTGTTCTTTCTGCGTTATGTATTATAATCTTTTTGTTCTCAGCAACAGTAGCCCAGTGGGTTGGCGGCGGACGATTAATTGAGTCGCTAACAGGACTTTCCTACACAACGGCACTATTTTTATTTACATTTTCTGTACTTGTGTATGTGTTAATTGGTGGATTTCGTGCAGTCGCTTTATCAGATACGTTATTAGGAATCATTATGTTAGTCGGAACAACAATCATTTTAATTGCTACTGTCATTGCTGGTGGCGGAGTTGAAAAGATTATGCAGGAACTTATTCAAATTAATCCGAATCTAATAACACCGTTCGGAGCGGATGGAAGTTTAACGAAATCATATGTCACATCATTTTGGATTTTAATTGGAATTGGTGTCGTTGGATTACCGCAAATTAGTGTGCGTGCTATGTCTTATAAAAATTCAAAAGCTATGCACCAAGCATTAATCATTGGAACGGTTGTCGTCGGTACAATTATGATTGGTATGCATTTAACAGGTGTGTTTGCAAGAGTAGTCCTTCCAGGCATAACGGTACCAGATAAAGTAATGCCGCTACTCGCGATGGAAGTGTTGCCACCTTGGTTAGCTGGAGTTTTCTTAGCTGCACCAATGGCAGCGATAATGTCTACTGTGAACTCATTATTATTACTTGTAAGTTCGTCAATTATTAAAGATATATATGTGAACTACATAAATAAAGATGCCGCGGATAGTACGATAAAGAAAGGTAGCCTATTGATTACTGGTATCGTAGGATTACTCGTATATGCTGCCGCTATTAAGCCACCAGACTTTTTAATTTGGTTAAATTTATTTTCTTTCGGTGGTTTAGAAGCAGCGTTCATTTGGCCGATTGTGTTAGGTTTATATTGGAAAAAAGGAAATGCAACTGGAGCTCTCGCATCTATTTTAGTTGGAGTAGGTTCCTATATGTTTATTCACCTTTGCTACCCTAATCCATTCGGTATACATACAGTTGTTTTCCCGATTTGCTTTGCATTTATCTCTTATATAATTGGTAGTATGGTTACGATGAAAAAAGTAGCATAAAAATATAGAAAAACGTAGGAACTTCTAATATGAAGTTCCAACGTTTTTTGTTTATACAAAATTTATCTTTTTCATTCTGTATTCCGTCATGTATTCATAAAGTAATAACAATTGATGGGATGGAGTTGAGGTCTATGAAAAAAATATTATTTTTAGGAGACCCAGGAATTGATGACTCTTTAGCAATTATGTATGGATTATTGCATCCTGATATTGATATTGTTGGAGTCGTAACTGGATATGGGAATGTAACGCAGGAAAAGGCGACGAGTAATGCGGCGTATTTATTGCAAATGGCGGGCCGGGAAGATATACCTGTTATTAATGGAGCGAAAATTCCTTTATCTGGGGAGTTTGTAACATATTATCCGGAAATTCATGGGGTAGACGGTTTGGGACCTATTAAGCCTCCTAAAACTTTTTCTCCCAATATTAAACCTTTTTGTGCATTTTTCGATATCATTGAAAAATATAAAGGAGAACTAATCATTGTTGATGCCGGCAGATCAACAACATTAGCGACGGCATTTATTTTAGAAAAACCGATGATGAAGTATGTGAAAGAATATTATATAATGGGCGGTGCGTTCTTAATGCCTGGAAATGTTACACCAGTCGCAGAGGCGAATTTTCATGGTGATCCTATTGCGTCACAATTAGTTATGCAAAATGCAAAAAATGTGACAGTGGTGCCGCTTAACGTTACATCCGAAGCAATTATTACACCAGAGATGGTAAAATATATTACGAAAAACTCTAAAACAAGTTTTAATAAGTTAATCGAACCGATATTTACGTATTATTATAAAGCTTATAAAAAGTTAAATC
Organism: Bacillus sp. SRB_331; assembly: GCF_003264175.1. Classification (NCBI taxonomy): domain Bacteria; kingdom Bacillati; phylum Bacillota; class Bacilli; order Caryophanales; family Bacillaceae; genus Bacillus; species Bacillus sp. SRB_331. The sequence goes on from NZ_NADV01000030.1 coordinate 130,698, forward strand.
CCAAAATAACAGGCAGTCCAGTACATGACGTTGTTACAATGATGGTAGCGGCAAATCCATCTCTTTTAGATTACGTGTATCGCCGTGTTGATGTCGATACGGTTGGAGTTGCAAAAGGAGAAAGTATCGCTGATTTTCGCCCGCAACCTGAAGCAAAAGCGTTGAAAAATTGGGTTAAAATTGGCTGGTCTTTACATTATAAAAAGTTTCTAGAGGATTTTGTGAAAATTATGACGTAGACATAATAGTAGCATACAAGTTAAAATAATGGAGATGATTGTTTAAATAATCATCTCCATTATTTTGTTTTTAAGAGATAAATAGAGAAGAGTTACACAATAGGAGAGGAATTTTACTTGAAAAAAACTATAGTATGCGCAGTGATTGTGGGTATTTTCGTTTTGCTAATATCAGGTAACTTTTTAGTGAAAAAAGTTTGGAGTTCAAATAATGATGATGCGGAATATATAGCATCCTTTATTGAAGAACATAAAGATGAAAAAAATAGCGCGCTTCTAGTAAAGAGAAATGATAAAGTTGTTTATTCTGTAAATCCAAATGTTGTATTGCCAGTTGCTAGTACGATGAAATTAATTGTGGCGCTTGAATATACGAAACAAGTTACCGAAGGGAAAATTGATCCGTCTAGTTTCGTCTCAATTAATGATGTGAATCGTTATTATGTACCAAATACAGATGGTGGTGCACAAGACAGGTGGCAAAATTATTTGCAAAAAACAGGGAAGATAACTGAAGGAGCGGTTTCTTTAGAAGAAGTTGCAAAAGGAATGGTTAAGTTCAGTTCAAATGCAAATACTGAATATTTAATGGAAGTGTTAGGGCTAGATAACATTAATCGAAATTTACAAAGCTTATCGCTCCCTGCACACCAACCACTATTTCCGATTGTTTCATCATTATATATTCCAGGATATTTGCATAAAGAATTACATGTTCCAAAATATAAAATAGAGAAAAAGTTAAAAGAAATGTCTCAAGAGCAATATCGTGAATATGCTATGATTATTCATGAACGCTTAAAAAAGAAGGGACCATTATTACAGAAGGAAATTCCTCTGTATTTAGAGGAACGTTACGACAAAATTTGGTCGGATAGATTGCCGGCTGCTTCCGCTAACGATTATATGGTACTGCTTCAAAAGGCAAATCATAAGGGTGGTCTTACAGAAGCTGAAGAAAAAGTGTGGGCGAATATCGTTGAAACAGATATGAGCGCAAAGAAATATCGTAAAACATTCAGGCATGCTGGACAAAAGAATGGTTATACACCATGGACGGTAACTAAAGCAGTTTATGCAATGGATAAACGCGGAAACTGTACAGAAATTGTTTTCTTAGCAAATAATTTAAATGAAGATGACAGTGCTGAAATACGTAAACACTTAGCAAATTTACATTTCCAAGTGTTACAAAGTGATAAGTATGATGCGACTTTTATTAAATAAACTCGGTGCTATAAGCACCGAGTTTATTTTTACGTACAAGCACTTTTTTGCCATCCCTGGGTATGATGGGTAGTAATACTTAGGTGAGAGGGGAAAAGGTGATGAAACAGAGTAAAGAAGAGTTTATAAAGAGTGAAGGCGCTGATTTCCCTGGGGAAACATATGTGGATTGTGTATTACAGCATGTATTTGATTTTCAACGCAATTATTTATTGAAAGATATGTTTCAAGTGCATAGGGCGCATATTATTATGTTAACTGAAGAAAAGTTGATGAAAAGAGAAGAAGCTAAAGTTATACTAACAGCACTTAAAAAGGTAGAGGCAATTCCCAAGGATAGATTATTATATACGGAGCAGCATGAAGATCTTTTTTTCTTAGTTGAACATTTGCTTTCTCAAGAAGCAAAGTGTGAATTTGTAAGTAATATGCATATCGGTAGAAGTAGAAATGATATGGGTGTAACGATGTATCGCATGAGTTTACGGCAATTTGTATTGCGGTTAATGGAACATCATTTATTGCTGCAAGAAAGTATGCTCGAGCTCGCCGGTGAACATATGGAAACAATTATGCCCGCGTATACACATACACAACCGGCGCAACCGACAACATTTGGTCATTATGTTTTGGCAATTTATGATACGATGCAACGAGACTTAGAAAGAATGAAAAAAGCGTATCATCTTTTAAATCATTCTCCAATGGGGGCAGCTGCGCTTTCTACAACAAGCTTCCCAATTAAGAGAAAACGAGTGGCACAGTTACTTGGGTTTATAAATGTAATTGAGAACTCATATGATGCTGTTGCTGGAGCAGATTATTTATTAGAAGTTAGCTCGTTACTTATGGTCATTATGACGAATACGAGTAGATGGATTCATGATTTTTTACTATTAGCGACGAAAGAATATGATGGGATTACTGTAGCGAAGCCATATGTGCAAATAAGTAGTATTATGCCGCAAAAACGAAATCCTGTTTCAATAGAACATGCTCGTGCTATTACGAGTAGTGCTTTAGGGGAAGCATTTACTGTATTTCAAATGATTCATAATACACCATTTGGCGATATTGTCGATACGGAGGATGACTTGCAGCCGTATTTATATAAAGGGATCGAAAAGGCGATTCGTGTTTTTTGTATGATGAACGCAGTTATTCGAACGATGAAAGTAGAAGAGGAAACGTTAAAAAGTCGTTCATATAAACACGCGATTACGATTACAGATTTCGCAGATGTTTTAACAAAAAACTATGAAATACCATTTCGGCATGCACATCATGCAGCAAGTGCGATTGCGAATATGTCATTGGAGCAGAAAAAGGAGTTACATGAATTAAATTTCAAAGACATAAATGTATACTTACAAGAAAATTTGAAAGTAAATTTATTAGAAGAAGAGTGGAAAGAAATTATATCACCAGAAGCTTTTATTCAAAAAAGAAATGTATATGGTGGACCGAGTAAAAAAGAGATGGAGCGTATGATTAAAAATCGAAAAGAGTCATTTCAAAAAGAAGAAGAGGTATTTGAAAAGGAAAAACAAAGAATTTTACAAGCTGAAAATGATTTGAATACGTTAGCTTCGGACATTATTAAATCGTAAAAGAAGGATTTAATGAATTAATCGCCAATACTTAATGAAACTATAAATAGAGAGAAGAGATTGTCGATGATTCAATTACATGTATATGAAGAGATTCTTAATTTTACAGAAGAGGTTACACCATTTTTAGAGAAGAATGAGCAGGAAAATAATCTCATATTAGGTGTATTACAAGTTGTTCAAGAACCGATATTTATAGGAGTAGCAAAACAAGAGGAAGAAATTGCAGCTGTATTTCTTCAAACAGAAGAAAAGAAACAAATAATTGTTGCTACGTCTGAGATTTCGGCAGTAGCTATTAAGGAACTTGCAAAAGAGTTAACGAAAGTATATCCACATATTCCTGGATTGATTGGTAATAAAAAAATCGTACAGAAATTAGCGGAAGAGATTGCAGTGTTAGAGAATAAGAAGACTAATGTTGCAATGGAGCAAGGTATATATGAATTAAAACAAGTAAAGAAAAAGTGGAACGGAGATGGAATCTTTCGAGAAGTAAGTAGTGATGAGCTAACATTAATAGAGCAGTGGATATATCAATTTTGCGAAGATGTGAAGCTTCCTACTACGAAAGAAGAAGCGAAACAAACTGCTCATACATTAATTACTAATCATCGTCTATTTGGTTTGGAAGTAGACGGGAAGATTGTTTCTGTAGCTGCAAAAACGAGACCGACTACAAACAATATAACAGTTAATTTCGTATATACACCGAAAGAAGCTCGGAAAAAAGGGTACGCATCTAGTTGTGTCGCTGCACTTAGTCAACGTATGTTAGATGAAGGCTACAAAACAACGACATTATATACGGACCTGGCAAATCCGACATCAAATAAAATTTATCAAGAAATTGGTTATGAGAAGATTATGGAGTCTGTACTTATATTTTTAGAGAAATAGAATGAAAAGGCACGCTATTATAGCGTGCCTCTTTGTTATTCATCAATTCGAATTACTTCACCCTGCGGGAAATTCTCAGTTTCTAGTAAGTTACGAATAGCTTTCGCAACATATTCAGGTGACAGCAGCTTTCCTTCTTCTTTTAATGCGGTGAATCGATCTAAGTTAATAAAGTCTTCCTTATTTGTTTCACGAATTTGTGCTTGCATATTTGTATCAACAACACCGGGTGCGAAAGCGACAGTTTTTACAGGATATTCTTTCTCCACTTCTTCAGTAGCTACGCACTGTGTAAACATATTTACACCGGCTTTCGTTGTACAATAAGCTCCCCATCCGAAATAAGGATTTTTTCCTGCTCCAGATGAAATATTTATAATGCGTTTTTCTACTTTCCAGTCTTTCGTATGTTTCATGAAAGTGGAAGTAAGAATCATTGGTGCGATTAAATTAATATGAACGTTCGTAATGAATTGTTCACTTTCTGACTTTTCAATAGGTTTCATTGGTGCAAGTGTTCCTGCATTATTAATTAAATGAATCGATGAGACATTGTCTTTTTGAATAGATGAAAAGACTTCGTTAAAATGAGTTTCTAAATTATGTACATCTTGAAGATCTATGGAATGGAAAATATAATTGCTGTCGTTTTGCTCTGCGAGTTTTGCAAGCTGTTTATTTTCTCTCCTAGAAATAGAGATAACGGTTGTATTTTCTTCTAACAATTGCACGGCGATTGCCTCACCTAAACCTTGTGAAGTTCCTGTTACGATAACGTAGCGCATAGTATAGTAAACTCCTCTCCATATATGTGGAATTTTGTTGGACAACGTACATTATATAGTTTGTCTACATTTTATAGTATAGAGCACTTTTTACTATAAATGAAATGAGATGATTGTGTGCCTTTTATGAATCGTTTTACAACAACAGTAACTGGTGCTGTCACGTTCACTGGGAACACGTTGGGACTAAGTCCTACATCACCTGCACCAAACAATAACTTCGGCACGATTGATATGTTTACAACGATAAATACATCGCTTCAAGTACCTGGATTCCCGGCAGGAACAACGAATGACTGGCCATTAAATTCTTCAAGTGCAATTTTGAACCTTCCAGCAGGGAGTAGTGTTTTATACGCAGAACTAGTATGGGCCGGCACATACCGGACCGATACAGAGGATGTTACAGCATTTTTAAATGATAATATTTCATTTACAACACCAGCAGGAACATTTTCTGTTGCACCAGATCCTGCAACTGCGCAGCAAGGTTCAGTTGGGAACCAGTTTTATTATGTTCGCTCTGCTAATGTAACGAATCTTGTTAATACAGGTGGGGCAGGCACATATACAACAGGTGCCGTGCCAGCTGCAAGAACTTCAGCTGATCCAACAATCAGTCGTTCAGCTGGCTGGACGCTTGAGGTAGTTTATCAAAATGCAAGTTTACCACTTCGGAATTTGTCAGTATATGCAGGTCAAGAAATTATCGATGCTTCATCCCCGCCAGTTGATGCTACTATTTCAGGGTTTGCTACTCCGGCAACAGGAGCTGTTACAGGAAGAGTGCTCGTAACTGCTCAAGAAGGTGATTCTAACATTGTTGGAGATCAGCTTCGCTTTGGACCGAATACAAATGCTACAGTCGCATTATTCGGTCCGAGAAACCCCGCGAATAATTTCTTTCAATCACAAATTTGTAATGATAGTGGCAATCTAGATACGAGCGGCACATTTGGAGATTTGAATCAGCCGTTAGGAATCGCTTTAGCGGTCCGAAGACAAGGGTGGGATATTACGAATGTAGATGCCTCATCTTCTTTAGTAAACAATCAAACGTCAGCAACTGTTCGCTTTGTCACAAATGGAGATGGATACGCTGCAGCTGGTTTTGGTGTTCAAATTGATGCGACAGGTCCAATCATTAATCCTGTTAAATCGGTTAATAGAACAGTTGCAGGGGTAGGGGATACTCTCACCTATACGATTACGGTCCCGAACACAGGAACAGGAAGTGCAGAAAACGTTGTATTACAAGATAGTATTCCGAACGGAACGACATTTGTAGCAGGTAGTGTAACGGTAGGTGGAGTAACACAACCGAGTGCGAATCCAGCGAATGGAATTAATTTAGGTACAATCCCAAATAACACGCAAAGAATTGTTACATTTCAAGTTCGAATAACATCGTTCCCGAACCCAAACCCTATTCCAAATCGTGCAATGGTGTCATACCAATTCCGTCCTTTTGTTGGAAGTCCTCCTATCACAAGTACAGCTTCTTCAAATACAGTACAGACGACGGTAAATCGCGCAAATATAAGTTTGCAAAAATCTGTAGATTTACAGACGGCAACACTTAATGATGTATTAACGTACACAGTTAATGTGACGAATAATGGGAATGTCGTTGCAAATAATGTGATTTTTGTTGATAGTATACCTGCTGGAACAACGTTTGTAACAAATAGTGTTACGGTAAATGGAGTAGCTCGACCAGGAGCGAATCCAGCAAGTAGTATTAATCTTGGAAGTATTAATGCTTCGCAAACGACTGTAGTACGCTTTCAAGTTCGAGTGACATCTAATCCTCTTGTAAATCCAATCCCGAACCGTGCAAGTGCAACGTTTAACTTTATTCCGGTTCCTGGTCAACAACCGGTTTCAGGCCAAGCGACAAGTAATACAGTATTTACTACAATAAATATAGCCGATATAAGAACGAGAAAAACAGTAGATAGAGCTTTTGCGACGGTTAACGACGTTCTTACGTATACCGTTACAATTGAAAATACAGGAAATGTACTGGCGACGAACGTTATTTTTCAAGATCCAACCCCAATTGGAACGACTTTTATACCAAATAGTGTAACTGTTGATGGAGTTTCGCAACCTGGGGCAAATCCAGCGACTGGGTTTACGGTAGCGAATATATCTCCAGGTGGAAGTAGAACGGTGACTTTTCAAGTACGAGTTACATCTACCCCATCAGGAGGCACGATTGCGAATCGCGGTAATGTAGCTGCTAATTTCGTCGTTATTCCGAATCAACCGCCAGTAACGATTAATAGGCAAACGAATACCGTTGTAACACAAGTTAATACAGGTGGTTTAAATGTAATAAAAGAAGTAAATACAGCTCAAGCGGCAGTAGGTGATACTTTAACATACACGATTACCGTCCAAAATACAGGTAACGTTCCGTTAACAAATGTATTTTTCCAAGACACTACTTCTTCAGCGGTTTCTTTCGTTGCAAACTCTGTAACAATTAATGGAACACCACAAAGTGGACTAAATCCAAATTCAGGATTTTCTCTTCCGAATATCCCTGCGGCTCAGACAGTTGCAGTTACATTTGAAGTATTAATTGAGCAGGATCCGCCAAATGAAGATATTTTAAATCAAGCAAATGTAACAGCAAGTTTTCAAGTGAATCCGAGCGAACCACCAGTAACAATTAATGTTCCTAGTAACATTGTTAACACAACTGTACAATCGGGGGATTTTGAAGTTGTGAAATCAGTCAATACGGATGTTGCAACGGTAGGGGATGTTTTAGTATATACAATCGAAATCATAAATGCAGGTAGTGTACCAGCGACAAATGTATTTTTCCAAGATTCAATTCCGCAAGGGACATTATTTATTGAAAACAGTGTATTAGTTAATGGTGTTTTACAAGAAGGAGCAGATCCAGAACTTGGATTTCCACTAAATAATTTGCCTACTGGCGCAAGTGTAATTGTTTCGTTTGAAGTATTAATTGATGAAATTCCCCAAGGAAATAATGTCGTAAATAATGCGAATGTAACTGGAGATTTCCTTGTAAATCCAACAGAGCCACCAATTACTGTAACAGTACCAAGTAATACTGTTATGACAGTTGTGAATTCTTCAGGGCTAAATGTAATGAAGAGCGTAAGTGCTAGTGAAGCCGGTGTAGGAGATACGTTAACGTATACAGTTCGTATACAAAATAGTGGAACAGTAGCAGCGACAAATGTATCATTCCTTGATCCGATTCCATCTGGAACAACGTTTGTTGCGAATAGTGTAACAATAAACGGGATATCTCAACCTGGTTTAGATCCGACAACTGGATTTCCGCTTGCTAATATTCCAGTAGGAGGGATGGTAACTGTCACTTTCCAAGTGTTAATCACAAGTGTGCCAGCGAACAGGGTACTTCCGAATAATGCGAATGTCACTGCTGATTTCCAAGTAAGTCCTTTGCAGCCACCAATTACAATTGTAACGATTAGTAATATTGTTGTGACGCGAGTGAATGTAGGATCACTTAATGTAATGAAGAGTGTAAATACACCACAAGCAGGTATAGGAGATACGTTAACGTATACGATTCTTATTCAAAATACAGGAACTGTTCCTGCAACAAATATCATTTTTCAAGATCCAATCCCAACTGGAGCTACATTTGTAGCGAATAGTGTAACGATAAATGGAGTTGTTCAGCAAGGCGCGAATCCTATGACAGGTTTTCCAGTACCAAATATTCCAGTCGGGCAAACCGCTACAATTACGTTTCAAGTTACAGTGACGAGTGTTCCAAGTGGAGGGAATATAAGAAATCAATCGAATGTTACTGCCAGTTTCCTTATAAATCCGGCAGGACCTCCTATAACGACTGTTACGAATAGTAATTTTGTAGTGACACAGGTAAATACGGCACAGTTAAATATACAAAAATCTTCATCTGTACAACAAGCAGCACTTGGAGAGACTTACACGTATTCTGTTGTCATTCGAAATAATGGCACAGTACTAGCGACGAATGTTTCTTTCATTGATCCGATTGCAACAGAAACAACATTTGTCGCAAATAGTGTAGCGATAAATGGAACGCCTCAACCTGGCTTTGACCCAAATGTTGGTTTCCCGCTCCCTAATATCGCAGCTGGAACATCATTGACAGTAACGTTCCAAGTTACGGTAGTTGCACCGTCTACACGTGGAGCAGTATTAAACACAGCAGCTGCTACAGCCACTTTTTTATTAAATCCTTTACAACCGCCTGTAACAACGACAAATTCAAGTAATACGACAGTAGTTACAATACCGTTACCTCCTCCTGGTGAAGTAACAGCAACAAAAACAGTTGACGTTGCAACTGGAGCGGTTGGGGATGTATTAACGTATACCGTGCTAATTTCAAACGTAGGAATTATACCTGTTACAGATGTGTTCTTCCAAGATGTCATACCAGAAGGAACGACATTTGTAGAAGATAGTGTAACGATAGGTGGGGTGCAGCAACTTGGTTTAAATCCAGAAATAGGATTTACAGTTACCCCATTATTAATTAATGGTGGAAGTATTGAGGTAACGTTCCAAGTGACGATTACAGAAATTCCAGATAATGAAGTCATATTAAATGATGCAGACGTTACATTTACTTCACAACCAAATCCTCAGGAACCACCGATTACGGAAACGATATTAACGAATTTAGTCGTTACGACAATTAATATAGCTTCGATTTTTCCATTAAAATTAGTAGATAAAGAAGTAGCCACTGTAGGAGAAATTTTAACGTATGATGTATTAATCTTTAATTTCGGCACAGTGGCAGCGACCAATGTTGAATTTATCGATACTACTTCCGCCGGTGTAGCATTTGTACCGGGAAGTGTGAGCATAAACGGGGTGCCGGCACCAGGATTAGATCCGTTCATAGGCTTTACAGTTCCAGATATACCTGTAGATGATTTTGTACTTGTCACATACCAAGAGATGGTAACGAGCATACCTCAAGGTGGAACAGTAGTTAACTTTGTGGATGTTACGGCTACATTTGCTGTAAGTGAAACAGAGCCGCCTATAACTGAAACAACGACAAGTAACACGACATTAACGAAAATAAATGAATCTGGTTTGAATGTTTTAAAATCAGTAAGTCAGCCGGTTGTTGCAGTAGGGGATACAATCACATATACAACAGTAGTTCAAAATACGGGAACGGTGACAGCGACGAATGTTCAATATAGTGATGTATTACCTTCCTCTATAACATTCATACCGAACAGTGTAACGATAGACGGTGTGTTACAACCTGGATTCAATCCTAATAATGGATTCTCGCTTCCAGATATAAATCCAGGGGAAAGTGTAGAAGTCACATTCCAAGTAAAAGTTGTCAGTGTTCCATCAAATGGAACGATTGCCAATACGGCAAATGTGACTGGAAGCTTTATATTAGTACCAGGAGAACCACCAGTTATAGTAAACCAACCAAGCAATACAACACTCACAACTGTAAATAGAGGACGATTTAATGTTATAAAACAGGTGAACAGGGCTGCGACTCTCGTTGGCGATGTATTAACGTATACAGTGCAAATAACGAATACGGGAACAGTAACAGCTAACAATGTTCAGTTTATTGATACGATTTCAGCAGGAGCGTCACTTGTCCCAAATAGTGTAACGGTAAATGGAACTCCGCAACCTGGTTTGAATCCGATTACTGGGTTTGGAATTGGCGATATACTTGTTGGCAATACGACTATAGTGACGTTCCAAGCGACAGTGACAAATATTCCATCTTCAGGAACGATAACGAATGTTGCAAATATAACAGGAAGTTTTACTTTAGTACCAGGAGAACCACCAGTTGTAGTAACAGAGCCGAGTAATACGACAATAACAAGGGTAAATAGAGGGCGATTCAATGTTATAAAAACTGTCAACAAACAGGCGACACGATTAGGAGATACGTTAACGTATAGTGTGCAAGTTACAAATACAGGAACGGTAACAGCGACAAATGTGCAATTTATTGACGTTCCATCACCTAGTTTAGAATTCGTTCCAGGGAGTGTACAGATAAATGGGATTCCGCAAGTAGGTTTAGATCCTTTTGTAGGCTTTTCATTACCGGATCTCCCAGTAGGAGCTAGTGTACTCATAACGTTTGAAGTAACTGTAATCTCAATCCCGCCTTCTAATAGCATTATGAATTCGGCGAGTGTAACGGGTAGTTTTGAACTTATTCCAGGAGAACCACCGTTTACAATTACGAGTTCGAGTAATACGACAGTAACTCCAGTAAATAGAGGTAGTTTAGATATGCTAAAAGAAGTAGATCATCCAATTGTTGGAGTAGGAGAAACGGTAACGTATACTGTTCGTATATTAAATACTGGTACGGCTGATGCGATGAATGTTCAATTTATAGACGTGTTATCTCAGGAAGCTGATTTTGTCCCAAATAGTGTAACGATAAATGGAATACCACAGCCGGGGTTAAATCCACAGATTGGATTTACGATACCAGATATCCCAGTCGGTGAAACGGCGATTGTAACATATGAAGCTACAATTACAAGTTTTCCTGATGGTAGTACGGTAGTGAACGTTGCTGGAGCGTTAGCTGAGTATATTTTAGTACCAGGAGAGCCGCCAGTTACAGTAATGGACACGAGTAATACTGTGATTGTAACGGTAAATACTGCAATTTTATTTGTTGCAAAAGGAGCAAACTTTGAAGTAGCGATGGTAGGAGATGTTGTCACTTACGGAATTGCTGTTATAAATGATAGTACAGTTCCTGTGACGAATATTGCTTTAACGGATATCATTGATCCGAATACGTTATTTATAAATGGCACGGTAACAGTAAATGATGTACCTTTTCCATTTGCTAATCCGAATACTGGTATTCCGTTAGGTGATTTTCAACCAAATGATGCAGCAATTATTAATTTCCAAGTTGTAATAACAGGAGGGCAAATAAATAACTTAGTTACAAATACAGCGACAGCGAGTGGGTTTGCAACTGTGAATCCAAATGAACCGCCTGTAGTAGTTGAAGGCGATAGCAATACAGTTGTTATCCCGTTTATTCCTCAGAATGTTTCAACGACTGTTGTAAAAGTGGCAGATCATCAAACAGCAACAATTGGAGATGTTATTACGTTTACGACAGTTATTACAAATACGGGAGATACAGCGATACAAAATATTCGTTTTCAAGATATGTTAGATAGTAGTGTTCAATTTGTTCCTGGAAGTGTAACTGTTGATAATACGCGAGTGCCAAATGTAAGCCCAGTATCAGGGTTTCTTATAGGAAGTTTAAATCCAGGTGAAGCAAGGACAGTTTCGTTCCAAGTAACAGTTCAGAGTGCACCAAGTGGTTCAGGAAATTATATTAATCAAGCGAGTATTCGCTTCGAACATCAAGTAGGCACAGTATTGCCACCTGTTACACAAATAATAGATAGTAACATAGTTGTCATTCCATTCGTTCCAACGATAGAACAAATTTGTGAAACAAACTTTAATTGTTTAGACAAAATTCCATTTCACTGTTCTCCGTGTAATCAGTTGCGAATAAATAAAAAATAAACACAAAAAGAGCATCCTGAAAGAATAGGATGCTCTTTTTGTTTAGATCAAGTAGCTTCTTCTTCGGGAGAAGTGAAAAATTCGTTGACTTTGTTGGAGAGTAGAAATGGAATAGCTCCTTTTATAACGGAAATGTCCCAGTCCCACCATGCAAGGTTTTCTAGTTTTTCAATGATTTCTTGCGGGAAACGATATCGAACTAGTTTGGCAGGATTACCAGCGACGATTGCATATGGAGGTACGTCTTTTGTAACAACACTCTTGGCCCCGATAATGGCCCCGTTACCAATTGTAACACCAGATAAAATGCAGGATTGATAACCAATCCATACATCATTGCCGACTACGATATCACCTTTTGAAGAAGGATGACCAGTAATGTGTGCTCCTTCTTCGAAGAGGACATTAAATGGATAAGTTGTTATCCAATCAGCACGATGTTCACCGCCAAGTACGAAAACGACTTCTTCTCCTAATGAACAAAACTTACCTATTTTTAATTTTGTTTCATCATTCCAAGAAAAAATAATAGGGCCTACTTTACTGTAAGTATAATCACCGATATCATATTTATTATATTCAGGTTTTTGATTTAAATATAACATACCAATTTTAGCATCCTCTCTAAAGAAAGTAATGGATATGGAACATTATATGCAAGGTGAAGTAAGGCGAACTATGTTGTATGAAATGGTAATGTGCAAAAATGTTAGTAGGCAAGATGAATAAAAGGGAGTGAAATGTATGAGATACGGAATGGGATTATATAATAAACCTTTTCAGTCGATTCAATTAGGAAAAAAAGTATATGAAGTACGCTTATACGATAAAAAACGTCAACTTATAAAACAAGACGATGAAATTGTATTTACGAACCTTACGACAGCAGAAACGATGGCTGTAAAAGTAACGGAGATAAAACGATACGAAAGCTTTAAAGCAATGTACGAACAAATTGATAAAAAATTATTTGATTGTGAAGAACTTAGTGTAAAAGAAATGTTAGAAAGTACATACGGAATATATACGAAAGAACAAGAAAAAGAATGGGGAACAGTTGCGATTGGTGTTGAGGTAATAAAGTGAGAAGAAATCGCGGTGCAGCTATAATTATACAAGGTGGTAAAATCGCTCTTATAAAACGTGTTCGAGAAGGTGAGATGTATTTTGTTTTTCCAGGCGGGGGAATTGAAGAAGGAGAAACGCCTGAAGAAGCAACGAAGCGAGAGGTTTATGAAGAATTAGGGGTACATATACAAGTGGAGCATCTGATTACAAAGGTGGAGTATAAAGGTACGGAGTATTATTATAATGCCCATATTATAGGTGGAGTTTTCGGAAGTGGTAAAGGCGAGGAGTTCGAGCTGAAAGATAGAGGGAGTTATATTCCTTTATGGATGCCGGTAAATGAGTTGCCAAATTTAAATGTAAAACCTTATGATGTGGCCAAATGTGTATTTGATTATTATGGAATATAAGGTCTGACAACATACAAAAAAAACCATTGACATAGCCTTCTGATTTAAGTATTGTATTCGAGTATGTTTATAATCAGGAGGTTTATATGAGCAATCAAACTACTACACATCATGTGAAAATGACAACAGCAGATCCATCTGGAATCGGTCTATTTGGATTAGCGATGGTAACACTTGTAGCATCATCTCAAAAGTTAGGCTTAACAGATGGCGTTTCACTTGTATTACCATGGGCAATCTTTTTAGGAGGATTTGCACAAATCTTTGCATGCATTCACGATGCAAAGCATAACAATACGTTCGGTACAACAGCATTTGGTGCGTACGGCCTATTTTGGTTAGGTGTTGGAATGACTTGGTTAATTCAACTTGGAGTATTTGGCGAAAAATTAGCCCAAACTGCAGATTCAAAACAGCTCGGTGTAGCCTTTATCGGATACTTGATTTTCACGATCTTTATGACAATTGGTGCAATGGAAACACATAAAGTATTATTTATGATTTTCGTCCTTATTGATTTCTTATTTATCGGTCTTTCATTAAGTACTTTAGGTGTTATGCCGCACGCAATGCATAATTTAGCAGCGTATTCTGAACTATGTATTTCATTATTATCTTTCTATGGTTCAGCAGCAGCTGTGTTAAATACACACTTCGGAAAAGTTGTATTACCAGTTGGAAAACCCTTTGGTATTTTTAAAAAGTAATAAAAAAGAACAGATGATTGTATAGTCATCTGTTCTTTTTTTTATGGAATAAAATAAAATAGCAAAAAATATAATTGAAATTGATTCTCATTATTAATATAATGATAATGAGAATCATTTATTGTAAGAGGGGGATGCCAAAGTGGCGAAAATTTTAATAGCGTATGCAAGTATGTCAGGGAATACAGAGAGTATTGCTGATTTAATTAAAGTAAGTTTAGATGCCTTTGATCATGAAGTAGTATTACAAGAGATGGAAGGTATGGATGCTGAAGAATTATTAGCTTATGATGGAATCATTTTAGGATCTTATACGTGGGGTGATGGTGAATTACCATTTGAAGCGGAAGATTTCCATGATGAGTTAGAAAATATAGATTTGACGGGTAAAAAAGTGGCTGTTTTTGGATCAGGTGATACGGCGTATGAACTGTTTTGTGAAGCGGTAACGATATTTGAAGAACGTCTTGTAAAATGCGGGGCAGAACTTGTACAAGAAGGATTGAAAATTGAATTAGCTCCAGAAGATAAAGAAGACGTTGAAAAATGCAGTGATTTTGCAATTGCTTTTGCCGAGAAGTTCTAGGAACGGGAGTGTCAACGTGGAAACAATGTTAAGTGCAACTGCTATTACAAAGTTAAGAGATGGAAAGCTTTTGTTAGCTACTACATATAATGGTTTATTCATTGAAAAAGATGGAGAATGGAAACAGGCTTTAACTGGTTTCCAAAAACGAATTCGAGATTTACATAGTGAAGGTAACGTAGTTTACGGAGTAGGAGACGAAGGAGTTTTTATTCGTAGTATGAATGGTGGAGAAACGTGGACGATCCAGCGCTTTCCAACGAAAGCAACGAGCTGGAATGTATGTAGTAATGAGAATGGAACAGTAATTGCTCATGGAGATAAAACACTGTATCATTCTAATAATTTTGGTTCCACATGGGAGACTATTCAGCCATTTCTTAATTACGGTAGTGAGGCACCATCTATTCGATCATTATTTTTATATAAACATTACTTATTTATCGGTACGAAAATACATACTAAATATGGTGGTGTTTGGCTTTTTGATTTAGAGACACGTAAATTAAAAAGGATTAAAATAGCGATGAATCAGATGATTTCTGCGTTGACTATACATAATTCCTATTTAGTAGCGGCAAGTGGATCGTGCAAGGGGATTAGCGGAAATATTTCTTTTTGCAGAATAAATGAGAGTATCGAAAGTGATAAAATAGGTTGGCATACATGTCAAAGTGAACAAAAAGCGAGTAGTTATTTAGATTTAAGTGTGGATCAACATGTGTTATATACAACGTCAACGCAAAATAAGGCGGGAATTAGCACTGTTTGCCGTGTGCTTCTTGAAGAAGGAATTGTTACAGTATGTGATTCGGTTAAAGGGCATGGTTGGCGCATTGTTAATGAAAAAGAAGGCTATGTTGTAGCTGGATCAGGTGAATTAAAAACGATGCAGTGGAAAAAAAAAGCTGTATAACTTTAAAAAACTTTACTTTTATTATATTGGTATGATATAGTTACTTTAAACCATTTTACTTTTAATAATATAGAGATTTAAATGAGCTGTAACTTCCGAGGAGGATAGCAATGTTAAATCTCCTCTGGGGTTGCAGTTTTTTAATATATGATGTATTATTGTAAAGTGGTTGAAAATGAATATGTACATATAGGTACATTGTAGGAGGATTTTTTAAATGCAAAACGGTAAAGTAAAATGGTTTAACGCAGAAAAAGGTTTCGGTTTCATCGAGGTTGAAGGCGGAGAAGACGTATTCGTTCATTTCTCAGCTATCCAAGGCGACGGCTTCAAATCTTTAGAAGAAGGTCAAGAAGTTACTTTCGAAGTAGAACAAGGTAACCGTGGACCTCAAGCTACAAACGTAAACAAGAAGTAATTATGAAAAAAAGAAGGGCTTGCCCTTCTTTTTTTTTGCGTTTTTATTGAATATCCTCCTATGTACATGTAATAATAAGACTGAATTTTTGATTTTTATGCGAAGTTTTTCATGCATAAAGTGCATTAATATATAAATACTGAAAATAAAGTATGTGTGTGAAAAGGAATTTAGAAAGAGGTAAATAAATTGAAAAACGCTACACACTTCATTGTGTTTGATATTGAAAGGAATTTTAGGCCGTATAAATCAGAAGATCCGTCAGAAATAGTTGATATTGGAGCTGTAAAAATAGATGTGAGTACAATGAAGGTTATTGGAGAATTTTCAGAGTTAGTAAAACCAAGTGCCCCATTAACTCGTCATACAACAAAATTAACTGGAATTACAAAGAAAGATTTAATAGGTGTAGGGAATTTCCCTCAAATTATAGAGAAATTTATTCAGTTCATCGGAGAAGATTCTATATTTGTTTCATGGGGAAAAGAAGATTACCGTTTTCTATCTCAAGATTGTACATTATACGGTGTAGAATGCCCATGTATGGAAAAAGAGAGCAGATTTGATGTGCAAAAATTTGTTTTTCAGGCGTATGAAGAATTATTTGAGCATACACCAAGTTTACAATTTGCAGTGGATCAGCTCGGCTTAACGTGGGAAGGGAAGCAGCACCGGGCTTTAGCAGATGCTGAGAATACAGCAAATATCTTTCTGAAAGTATATGGCGAGAGAGATATTAACAAGCGATACAAGAGACATGGTGAGCTTGAACTTGTAAAGAACGGAAAACTAACAGAAAAAGCGAAAAAAAGGATGCGGAAATGGGTGTTTAAAGAACTGAGAAAAAATACAGAGCGTCCTTTTGTATGGAGTGAATTCGAAAGTAGTGACACGTGGGAAAGTATAACGGAAAGGTATTATATAAGTGATAATGCAGTAGAACTTCTGAAGAAACACTTTCCTACGGCGGTGAGAAAAGCGGAGCGGCAGCTTAGGTATTTGGCTGTGATGGAGAAAGTAGTAGAAGAAAGTTAGTAATAAAATTTATTTTATTCATATGTACAACTAGACTTCAGGATTAAGTTGCTGAAGTTTAGTTGGAAAATTCACGGCTTGTCCTGTATTGTTAATGGAATATTTTGTTGTTTTTAGTACGGATATACATAGAAAAGAGTGTAGTTTAATGGAAGCAATCTTTAACATTTTAACCGTTTTAGTTTTTTTGATAATATTTACCACACTATTTGCACTAATTACACTTCCTTTCATAGCAAAGAAGAAGAATTGGAAAAATCTTAATATATCTTTAGCTCGTGGTGTATTAAAGATTAAAATCGAAGAGTAAGGTAAGAGTCTTATACAAGGGAGGTGTGATAGTGATAGACTTGGAAATCAAAGATGTCACCGTACAGATGGAATTAAATGGTGTCTTTTGGAATGAGGATGGAATTGCTGAAATGATGGTGACTACAAAAGCGGAGCATTCTCTTATTCTTCGTCTAGTAGTTGACTTAGAAAGTAAAACGATTCGTGCGATGAATGCCGAGATAGTGGGTGGGTTCTGTCCTCTATGTAAACAGAAAAGGAACGAATGTAGTGAACTTAATGACGTGCAAAATAAAATGGATATTTTAGAAGAAGCCTACGATTGGGTGAGAGAGCATCCGGAATATCGTTTTCAATTATCTTTTTACGAGTACAATAAATTTGAGGTAGTAAAGTGAAATTTTCATTTTAACAACATACATAATGACTAAAAGGAAAAACACCAAAAACTTATAGAAGGACTTGGTCAACTAGAAATATTGAAGTAGATGTCTCTCATGGAAATACGCTTGTACAACAAGGAAGGAATCTGCTTGATTCTACAAGAAATGTCATCTTGGAGCAAAAATATTTTTAAAAATAAGCATATTTGTTATAAAGAAGAAAAACCGATTCTTAGTAGAATCAGTTTTTAATATAAATGTCAACTATGTCCCAAATAAAAGAGCGCTTGTTAATAGAGTTCAGTAAAAATAGGTATATGGAAGCATTTATTCGATCCCATTCGGATCATAAGAATACTGCTGTTTATTCTCAATCCGCTCAATTACGTCTTGTAATTCATCCGGCTTCAAAAACTCAATTGGAGAGAAGCCTTTCTCAAACGTAAGTGTATCAGCCTCAATCATTAATACATATCGGTCGTTTACCTTTGCAATATGTATTAGGTCTCCGAAATCAGCAAGCAAAGCCTTCACAGAGATATGATCTGCTTTTAGCTTTAATTCCACTTCAGGGGCGTGCTCGACGATTTGAGCGGTAGCTTCCATTACTTCTTCTGTTGAAAATTGTTCCATAATTTCGCGTTTCGGACTGGCAGCCCATACTTCCATCGCTTGGTCGAACTGTTCACGTTCTTCAGTACCTTCTTCAAATACATCTTCAATTTGGTCGTATACCATGTCCATTACTTGTGTTTTCATAATTTCAGGCATAGAGCGTTCGTATTCGACGAATTTTAAGAAGTCTTCAAAGTAGCGGGCGTGTGATGCTTGGTGTATTTTTAGTTCGCCAGGCTCCACCATACCTTCTTCAGGCATGTATGGGTACTGGATAGATTTCATATTCTTTGTTGTGATGGCCATTTCAACGTTACGAATAAGTGTTGATTCATCAGAAATGGAAGCAACCTTTGGTTCGAAGTCACATTTCATTACGAATACGAATGGATCATCAAAGTATTTGCGTAGTTTTGCTTGAGCGATTAAAAACACTCCACCACGTACAGCGCTTGTGTCAAGGTATGTATAAACGAGAGGTTCGCTCATATCTTTGAAGTTTTCTTTTGTTTCTGCAAAGCGAATACGATTAAATAAGTTGTAATGAGGGTTTGAATCGAGTTCATGCCCTTCTTCTACAATAAAGCGACCGATCTTCGTTGGGGCTTGTTCTGTTTTTGCGTGACGTTCTACTTTTCGCTTTGAAATTTTTAATAATTCACCATTCAAAAATTCTTTTAAAGAGCTATCTTCATACTCTTCAGCGTCTAATGTTTGAAAATGTTTATAGCGCTTATCAACTGCTTCACCTTTTCCTTCTACTTGTACTACATAAAAAGAAAGAAAATTTATTTCAAAATCCATATTTATCACCTTGTTTCATTTCATTAACTCTTATCAGTATAGAGATGGAAAAAACTTTCGTCAATTTATATAAGGAAGGGGGAGCCCCTTCCTTATATATTTGTTATTTTCGAAATTAAAATCCGTCTTCTAATGCTGAAAATGGAATATTTAGCCTATTTTCTACTGTACGTAAACGCTGATTTAAGCGGTTTAATCTACGCGTATGACGCTCAACTGTGTTTTCTAGTTGACGTACTCTTTGCTCAAGCTCATTTACTCGTCTTTCTAATTGACGGTTTCCAGTACCAGGGAAAGAGATTGGAAGTTGAAATTGTCGATTTTGATCATATGGATTAACTTGTTCTGTTTGATCTATATATTGTTGGTATTGTGCCTGTAAATCATACTGAGGTTGGTAACCATATTGGTTATATGGATCATAAGGATTGTAGGGATACATAAAAACTCCTCCGTTTCTTAAAGGTGGGTTGAATTCATCATAATGTATGTGCAAAAGCGGAGTAGTGGCACGGCAAATACCTATATGTGCTGAAATGAGGGGTGATTTTTCACTTTAATTTAACAATGACCAGATATGAGAGCTCAGCATTATGGTTTCTGAAGTATGTAGGTGCATAAAGAGCTGAAATAAAAATTTTTTACATTTGTATTTCATTTATTGAATGGTATATACTGGATAGAAATAGGTTACATAAAAGTTACAATCTTATCAAACTCAAAAATTTATATAAATATGTATAGACATTTACAAAAGAAAAGAGTAATTTAAATAGAGTAAAAAACTTGTAACATTTTCTAAACATATTGTAAAATGATTGTAACAAAACACACATAAAAATGAAATAATACATAAGAAATGATGTTGGGGAAAAGGAGAGAGTATATTGTTCCGAAAAATAAAGGGTATATTAGTAGGGGTACTATGCGTAGCTGTAGTAAGTGGTTGTGGAACAAAAGTAAGTGATGTGGCATTAGTAAGTGATTTTGGTGGGAACGTTGTAGAGGCTAAGGCTGATGTACAGGATTCAATTAGCTTAGTGGATGGGCGTACTGGTACTGAAGTGAAAAAAATAGACTTATCGAGTTTAGGTTATTTTGAAGATGAGGCGAAATTCAAAAAATCGGTAACGAAGGTTGCTAGTGAAGTTGGGAAAAGCGTAGATAAAAAGATGGTTCCATCACGTTTAGCACCAGATGGAACGTGGCAAGAGGGAAAACCTTCGTATGAATTAATGGAAAAAGAGTTAGTAGACAAATTATTAAATGTAGGTATGTGGGATTCTACTTATCAGTTACCAATTGTGGAGAAAAAACCTGTCGCAACATTAGGTGATGCGCAAGGCAGTGGTACTGTAATTGGTAGATATGAAACGAATTTAGGTGGTTCAACAGGTGGTCGAATTGAAAATATTCGTTTATCTGCTCAGAGCGTAAGTGGAGTTGTTTTAGCGAAAGGAGACCGTTTCTCTTTTAATGCACTAATTGGAGATACAACACCAGATAAAGGGTACCAATTAGGAAAAGAAATTGTAGATGGTAAATTAGTAGATGGTTATGGTGGTGGCGTTTGTCAAACATCATCTACTTTATTCAATGCAGCAGATCAAGCTGGTTTGAAAATGGTAGAGAGAACTACACATTCTAAAACAGTAGGTTATGTCCCTCAGGGAAGAGATGCTACAATTGCTTATCCATATTTAGACTTAGTATTTGAAAATACGAATGATGCTCCTGTTAAGCTTTATATGGGCATTCAAGGCGGAAAGTTAGTTGCTGAAGTACATAAGATGAAATAAATATGTAGTTAAAGGATAATAAAGTAAAATATTTATAGTTTCTATAATTGAAGCCATCTCTTCTGGATTTCAGAGGAGATGGCTTTTGTGTACAGTTTATTAAGAATAGTAAATTGATGTATTACTAGTATGTTCGAAAAAGGGTTGAGTTTAATTCTTAGTTTTCCTATTGACATCGTTTGATTTTAACTATATTCTTCATAATAACAACTAAATAAATGGAAAAATTTATTAGTTTTCTTATCAAGAGAGATGGAGGGACTGGCCCGGTGAAATCTCAGCAACAGGCTAAAAAAGCACTGTGCTAATTCCGGCAAACGTAAAAGGCGTTTGGAAGATGAAGGGAAATGGATTAACATTCAACTCTTCTTATATGTGTAAGAAGAGTTTTTTGTTTAGAGAGGGGGGATAGAGTGAAATTTGATGTAGCGTATTTTTTAGAAAGTTTTCCGCAATTATTTAAGTATGTATACATAACTTTAGGGATTACTGTAGTTTCAATGATTATTTCTTTCTTTATAGGGATTGGCTTGGCGATCATTACAAAAAACAAAACGAAATTTTTATATCCAATTGCAAGGGTGTATATCTCTTTCTTTAGAGGGACACCGTTATTAGTTCAATTGTTTGTGTTATATTTCGGATTGCCACAAATATCTCCGGCTTTTACAGTACTTACAGCTATGCAAGCAACTTTAATTGGCCTCAGTTTAAATAATGCTGCTTATTTGTCAGAAATCATTCGAGGTTCATTAAATGCTGTGGAATCAGGGCAAATGGATGCTTGTTTATCAGTTGGAATGACAAAAGCACAAGCGATGCGACAAATTATCTTTCCGCAGGCTATTCGTGTAGCAGTGCCGTCACTTGGAAATAATTTTGTTGGATTGTTAAAAGAATCTTCGTTATCTTTTGCACTTGGAGTGGCTGAAATATTGGCACAAGCGAAAATGCTGGCGGCACAATCGTATCGTTATATGGAAAGCTATTTAGCGGTAGCGATTGTGTATTGGATTATTACAATCGTAATCAGCTCGGGACAGAAAAGGTTGGAGAAGAAACTTGATGCACCGTATTTATAAGAGAAGTGAGGTGATATATGTGATTGAGTTAAAAAAATTGTATAAATATTACAAACATAATGAAGTGCTGAAAGGAATCTCACTTACTGTAAAAAAAGGGGAAGTGGTAGTAATTATTGGACCTTCTGGTTCAGGGAAATCGACATTACTACGATGTTTAAATTTATTAGAACAACCGGATGATGGCAGTATTAGAATTGAAGATTTAGAGATTCATACAAAGAAACTTTATCAAAAAGAAATCATAAAATTACGTCAAAAAACAGCTATGGTTTTTCAAAACTATAATTTATTTAAAAATAAAACAGCATTGCAAAATATTACAACAGCATTAACGGTTGTACAGAAAAAAAGTGAAGAAGAGGCAAATGGAATAGCGAGAGAAATATTAAAACAAGTAGGCTTAGCTGATAAAGAAGATTTTTATCCGACGATGTTATCAGGTGGACAACAGCAAAGGGTAGGGATTGCTAGGGCAATGGCTTTAAATCCAGCTGTATTATTGTTTGATGAACCGACTTCAGCACTTGATCCAGAATTAGTTAATGAGGTATTACAAGTTATTAAAGACTTGGCAAGACAACATATAACGATGGTTATTGTTACACATGAAATGAATTTTGCAAAAGAGGTGGCTGATCGCGTTATTTTTATGGCTGATGGAATTATCGTAGAGCAGGGAACGCCAGAAGAGATTTTTCGAAACCCACAAAATGAACGTACGAAAAAGTTTTTACGGCAATTAAATGCATCTGAAGAAGGAAATCATTTCGTTATTTAGGAGGAAGAGTTATGAGAAAATCGTCATTATTACTAACATTAGCATTAACACTATCAGTTGGAGCTTTGTCTGCATGTGGTTCTAATGCAGCAAGTAAAAAGACAGATGAAAAAGTAGTGAAAGTTGGGACTTCTGCAGGTCGTAGCCCATTTATATTTAAAGAAGGTGAGAAAGTAAAAGGTTTTGATGCTGAAATTATTGAAGCGGCTGCTAAAAAAGCTGGATATAAAGTAGAATGGAATGTTTCTGATTTTGAAGGATTATTCGGTTTATTAGATTCAGGCCGTATTGATACGATTGCAAATGAATTATCCGTTTCTCCGGAAAGAAAAAAGAAATATGACTTTTCGATACCGTATGTGTATTCAGGTTCTGTTTTTGCGGTGAAGAAAAATAATAATACAATTAAATCGCTAGAGGATCTAAAAGGAAAGACTGTAGGTGTTGGACTTGGTACAGCAGGAGAGCAAGAGTTAAAAGCTTTAAATAAAAATAATGCTTTTACGATTAAAACGTACTCAGAGGACCCAACGGCGGAATTGAACGAAGTAGGGTTTGGACGCGTCGATGCTTATTATAATGATAAAGTTCAAGTGGAAACAACAATAACAAAGGCGAAACTAGATAATGTCAAAGTTGGATTTGGCCCACTTGAATGGGGAGAGATTGCATTTCCATTTGCAAAAAAGAGTGAAAAGTTAGAAGATATAAACAAGGCGTTAAAAGAATTAGAGCAAGATGGAACATTAAGTGACATATCGAAAAAATGGCTGAAAGTTGATGCTACAAAAAAACAAAATTAAGGTGTATTCGTTGAATGCGGCTATTGCCTATCAACTTACATAAAAAACTAAAGGGGAACTGGAGAGGAAGTTATTCATGGTACAAATTCATCCGAAAACACGTATTGGTCATGTCGAATTTAAAGTAAAAGATTTAGAGCGTCAAATTGCTTTTTATGAGAATGTAGTAGGGTTAGAGGTAAGTAAGGAAGAGGGGAATAAAGCATATTTAACAGGAAAAGGTGGTAAGAATACGTTACTTGTTCTTGAGCAGTTGGAAGATGCAGCGCTACAAGAACCGCGTACGACGGGTATATATCACGTAGCCTTTTTAGTTCCGACTCGTGAAGCTTTTGCTTCGGCACTATTTGGTGTTATTCGCAATAAAAAGGTAATTGATAGTCCGGCTGAGCAAGAAGGACGTTATACATATTCAAATGAAATTTTGCCAATTTCAAGATTTAATAGTGCAAGTGATCATACGTATAGTGAGGCGTTTTATTTACAAGATTTAGAGGGGAATGGTATCGAGATTTATGCAGATCGCCCTCGAGGTCAATGGGGAGAAGGGCCAGGAGGAAGTACGCCACTAGATTTAAAAGAACTTGCAACGCTCGTTAATTATGAGTTTAATGGATTACCTGCTGACACTGTCGTTGGACACGTCCATTTACGAATAGCTGATGTAGAAAAGTCACATGAGTTTTATGTAGAAACAGTAGGCTTTGAAGTGCAGCAGCGTGAAGATGATTGCTTATTTATTTCGGCAGGAGGGTATCATCACCATATCGGTGCAAATACGTGGAACGGAGTAAATAATCCGTATCCACCAGAACATGCAACTGGACTAAAAGTGTATACGATTGTACTACCGCATAAAGAAGCGTTAGATGAAGTGAAAGAAAGATTAATAGAAAAACAACATGAAATAAATGAAACTACAAATGGATTTACTGTAGTAGACCCAAGTGGTATTACAGTCCAGTTTGAAATAGAAGCAGTATAAAGTGAAACTTTAATCAGTGGGGGTTTTGTTCATCCCCCACTGATTATTAGCCTTCACCAATCGGGCGTTTATGGGCAGTTAATCTCCCACCTAACTTCTTTGTTCCAGCTGAATTTTGAGGTGGGAGTTGTACTGCCCGTTAACGCGGGATAAAAGGAGTCAGAAAGTGTTTAATCACTTTCTGGCTTGTTTTTGATTATTTAGAGCTCAATCCAATACCTTCTCACAACATTCCCATCTTCTTCAGTGAAATCATCATCACGGAGACCACTGTTATGTAAAATCGTTTTCTCTGAAGCAGTATTCACTTCGTCGCAAACGACAAGTGCTTTCGTGATGTTTAATTCTTTCGTTTTTTCTAATGATAACTCTAGTAACTTTGTAGCATAACCTTTTCTTCTTTCAGAAGGGCGAATACCATAACCGATATGACCACCAGCATTAAATAGATGATCAGTTAAACTATGACGTATATTAACAACTCCTACAACTCTATTTTCATCTGTCACGAGCCAATAAGTAGAATCTGGTACCCAAGTTTCAGGAACATTTATTCCGTTATGTGCGTCGTGTAATTCTTGAATCATTGCCGTGAAATTAGAAGGATTTTTTGAAATAACCCATGGAATCATCGTTTCACCGCTATCTTTCCATTCGTTATAAAAATCTAAATATTCTTCTTGTAAATCGGTAGTAGGTGTAAGTAAAGAGAGGTTCATTGTTAGTAAGCTCCTTTTATTTATGTTTTATTTCACAAAAATTATGATATAAAATGAAAGCGTTTCCTTGATTTCTCAACCTCATTTCACGCAACTCATATGCCATTTTTAACTGAAAATAAGTTAGACGTTGAACTTTAAAGTTTTTTTGTATGAGAAGTAGGTTGTTTTATTTATGTTAATATTTAAAATATTAACATAAAATCACTGGGATATTAAATGTATTTTAATAAAATGCTTTTATATCGATGGGTAGATGCATGTGATAATTTTTGTTTTATCTCTCTATAATGAATAAAAGGGGGAAGTGCTCGTGAGCTTACATATTGATTTTATTATACGAATCGGTGTTGCTGGTTTGTTAGGGGCGATAATCGGTATTGAAAGGGAAATTCGCTCAAAAGAAGCTGGATTAAAAACACATTTCCTAGTAGCCGTAGGGAGTGCTTTAATAATGGTCGTTTCGAAATATGCTTTTTCGGATATTGTGTTTGAAGAACATATGGCTCTTGATCCGAGCCGGATTGCAGCGCAAGTTGTTAGTGGAGTTGGATTTTTAGGTGCAGGTACAATCATTATTCAAAAGCAGGCAGTGAAAGGATTAACGACAGCGGCTGGTTTATGGGCTACAGCAGGAATAGGGCTAGCAATTGGAGCAGGTATGTATGTTGTAGGGATTGGAGCGATGATTCTCGTTTTGATTGGTTTAGAGATTGTAAGTCGTATTTTTAAGGTGCAATTTTTATTTCCGCAAAATATAACGGTGCAAATGTGTATAAATAAACATGAGGCGGTACAGCAAATATTAGAAATGCTTCAAGTGAAAGGCATTCCAATACTTTCATATGAAGTGGAAACTTCACAGCAAGAAACAGAAATAGTTTATAAGGTAGGGATGCAATTGAAAAATATATCGTCAGAAGAAAAGAATGCATTTATTCAGCATATGCAAACATTGCCGGAAATTACGTTTATAAAGTTAAAATCATAGTGTTGAAATAGAGGATAGATGTAGCAGGAATTTCGCTATTATCTATCCTTTTTTGACATAAATCACATGTGAAGTCAAGTGTTAATTTCGCTTTGAATGGATACATGTGTGAACGTTACCTTCTTTTTTCTCAATACAGAATAAATAGTCAGAATAGTAAAATAATGGAGCGAGACACTAAAAAATGTAAGGTAGGGGAGAGCATGAAAGGCTATTCAAAAAAAGTTTTAGTAGGGGTAAGTTTTGCTAGTTTAATGTTAGGGAGTTTTCAAGGAAGCATATTGGCGGAAGATACTAAGGGAGAGCAAGTTTCATATCGAAATGTGCTAAAAATGGAGCCGGTTGGTGTACAACTGCCCGTGGAAGAATTAGCTCATTCATCGAAAGTATTAGAGAGCAAGTCTTTTGAGAAAAGGCTACAATTTGCTGATTTATCGCAAAGACCGCCTGAAGTAAAAAAGGAAAGTAAGCAATTAGTTGTAGCGAAAACTTATACAATTGCTGAATTAAATCAATTAAGCAATCAACAATTAGTAGATTTACTTGTAACAATCGATTGGGAGCAAATTACGGGGCTATTTCAGTTTAATAAGGACAGTCTTGCATTCTATCAAAATGATAGTAGGATGCAGGCAATTATTGATAAATTGAAGCAGCAAGGACAGGTTTATACGCAAGACGATTCAAAAGGGATTGAGACATTAGTGGAAGTTTTGCGATCAGGGTTTTATTTAGGGTTTTATAATACAGAATTAAGTAAACTAAATGAACGTAGCTATCATGACAAGTGCTTACCTGCATTAAAAACGATTGCGAACAATCCAAATTTCAAACTCGGTACGTTAGAACAAAATAAAGTTGTATCATCATATGGAAAATTAATAGGAAATGCTTCGAGTGATGTGGAAACGATAACATCGGCTGCAAAGATTTTTAAGCAATATAATGATAATTTTTCTACATTGGTAGATAATCTTTCAGCTGGAAATGCGATTTACGATATTATGCAAGGTGTTGATTACGATATTCAATCGTATTTGTACGATACGAGAAAAGCACCGAAAGATACAGTATGGTATCAAAAAATAGATAGCTATATTAATGAATTAAGTAGATTCGCGTTAATGGGAACGATTACAGAGAAAAACGGATGGCTTATTAATAATGGCATTTATTATACAGGTAGACTCGGCACATTCCATAGTACAGGGACAAAAGGATTACAAGTTGTAACAGATGCGATGAAAATCTATCCTTATTTAGGTGAGCAATATTTCGTAGCAGCTGAGCAAATTACGACGAATTATGGCGGGAAAGATGCAAACGGTAACGTTGTTAATTTAGATCAAATACGAGAAGATGGGAAGAAAAAGTATTTGCCGAAAACGTATACGTTTGATGATGGTGCAATTGTTTTAAAAGCGGGAGATAAAGTGACTGAGGAGAAAGTTAAACGTTTATATTGGGCAGCAAAAGAAGTGAAGGCACAATTCCATCGTACGGTTGAAAGTGACCAACTGTTAGAAAAAGGAAATCCAGATGATGTATTAACGATGGTTATTTATAATAGCCCGGCTGAATATCAATTTAATCGTCAATTGTACGGGTATGAAACGAATAACGGCGGTCTTTATATAGAAGGAACAGGTACGTTCTTTACTTATGAACGTACGCCAGAAGAAAGTATTTATAGTTTAGAAGAATTGTTCCGACATGAATTCACGCATTATTTACAAGGTAGATATGAAGTGCCAGGACTTTGGGGACAAGGTAAGATGTATGAGAATGAGAGATTATCTTGGTTTGAAGAAGGGAATGCTGAGTTTTTTGCAGGTGCAACGAGAACGGACAACGTCGTTCCAAGAAAGAGCATTATAGGAGGACTATCTTCGAATCCAGCAGAACGTTATACGGCAGAGCGAACGTTAAATGCAAAGTATGGAACGTGGGATTTCTACAATTATTCCTTTGCTTTACAATCGTATATGTACAATAAGAGATACGATATGTTTGATAAAGTTCATGATCTTATTAGGAAAAATGATGTAACAGCATATGATGCATATCGCTCTGCTTTAAGTAAAGATGCGAATTTAAATAAAGAGTATCAAGACTATATGCAAATGTTAGTAGACAACCGTGAGAAATATAATGTTCCGTTAGTGTCAGATGATTATTTAGCAACTCATGCACCGAAACCAGTTTCAGATATTGCCGCAGAAATTACAGCGGAAGCAAAATTAAGTAATGTATCAGTAAAGAAAAATAAATCACAATTATTTAATACATTTACACTGCAAGGAACGTATACAGGTACTGCTGCAAAAGGAGAAAATGAAGACTGGAAAACAATTACGCAAAACGTTAATGATACGTTAAAACGTTTAAGTACAAAAGAATGGACAGGCTATAAAACTGTAACAGCATACTTTGTGAATTATCGTGTGAATGCATCAGGGAAATTTGAATATGATGTTGTGTTCCACGGTATTAATACAGAAGAAGGTGCAGTGAATAAAGCGCCGGTCGCGGTTATAAATG
This sequence comes from Bacillus sp. SRB_331, assembly GCF_003264175.1. Lineage (NCBI taxonomy): Bacteria > Bacillati > Bacillota > Bacilli > Caryophanales > Bacillaceae > Bacillus > Bacillus sp. SRB_331. The sequence continues at coordinate 159,983 of NZ_NADV01000030.1, forward strand.
GTCCGTATAGCGGACATACGAATGAAGCGATCTCGTTTAAAAGCGATGGATCAAAAGATGAAGATGGGAAAATTATTTCTTATAAATGGGAGCTTGGTGATGGTACTGTAAGTAATGAACAAAATCCAACTCACGTTTATACAAAAGAAGGGACGTATACAGCGAAATTAACAGTAACAGACGATAAAGGGTTAACTAATACTGCTACAACAAGTGTAACGGTTCAAAAGAAAGAAGATAACAGTGTAGAAAAAGAGCCAAATAATTCATTCCAAACGGCAAATAAACTGCAGTTAAATCAAGTTTTACGTGCTAGTTTAGGAAACGGTGATACGAGTGATTACTTTGAAATAAATATAGAAACTGCGAAAAACCTTCAAATTAATGTAACGAAGGAAAATAATATCGGAGTAAACTGGGTTCTTTATTCAGAAGCAGATTTAAATAATTATGTTACGTATGCACAGCAACAAGGAAATAAATTAGTAGGTAGTTACTATACGTATCCAGGGAAGTACTATTTACATGTATACCAGTATGGTGGTGGAACAGGGAATTATACGGTAGAAGTGAAGTGAAAAAAAGGGTCGCCATGAATGGCGACCCTTTTTTGTTATGCGTTATACCCGAATAATTTTAGATCTTCTCCTGAGTCTGAAATTATTTTTTCGAATCGCAATCCTACTTTTTCTAACAGCGTGCCTGAAGCAACATTATCTATAGAAGTAATTGCTACAATTCGTTTCAGTCCGAGCTTTTGTACACCGTATTCGATTACTGCAGCAGCTGATTCATAGCCGTACCCTTTTGAACGGAATTTTTCTAAAAAAGCAAAGCCGATATCAACATCTTCTAATGAATCTCTTTTAATAAGGCCGCACATACCAAGTGGAGTGAGATCTTCTTTTCGTTCAACTAAGTAAAGACCAAAGCCCATTTTATTGTACATATCGACGGGTCCGTTTAAGATGTATTTTTTTGCATCTTCTAAGTTTTTAAGGCCTTTATCACCAATAAATTGAATCCATGCAGGATCATTTACTAATTCAAGAATAAACGGAGCATCTTTTACATCGAGCCAGCGAAGAGTGAGTCTTTCAGTTTCAAGAACTATCAATCTATTGCACCCCCTTTAAAAGTTATAACAATTAGTATGGATTGTGCGAAATAAAAGTGCAAGTTATTTTAATTGAGAGTTACTGTTCACATAAAGTTCGATTGTTTTGTATAAAAGGATATTTTATAATTAGGATTGATTGTAAAGAGTGAGATACTTATACAATGACTCCTAGGAAACTAGGAGTTTTTACTATATAACTATCATTATTACTAAATATGACATACTACACATTCTACTTAAGGAGGTACATAATGAAGAAATTATATAATGCATCGTTTACTTATTTGATTATCGGTTTATTGTCAGGAATATTTGCTAGGGAGTATGGAAAATATAAAGGGATTTTAGGCTCTACTTTATTAAATCTTTTGCATACGCATACGTTAGTACTTGGCTTTTTCTTCTTTTTAATTGCTTTAGGATTAGCGAAAGTATTCGCGTTTCATGAAGTGAAAGGATTTAATAACTGGTTTATTTTACATAATATCGCATTAACTTTAATGTTAGGTTCGCTAGCAGCGAGAGGACTTCTTCAACTAAATGGAGCGGACTTTAAAGGGTTAACTTATATTGTAGGGTTCTCTCATTCTCTGATGGCATTTACTTTAGTTTGGTTTATGATTTTATTGAAAAAATCGTCTAAAATATAGTTTTAAAAAAGAACTTGTAGGGAATACTGCAAGTTCTTTTTTTATATAAAACCTCAGGAATCTAACTATTCTGATTATTATGTATAAAAATGGTATAATTAATGCAGAGTAAATAATATAAAAGGAGAGTGCGTAATGGAAATAACAATTGAGCGATTAGTAAATGAATTAAAGGATGTACTTCCTGAAGATCAAGTAGTGGTTAATAAGACAGTAAGAGAGTTACATAGTAAAGATGAATCTTACCATACTAGTAGTTTACCTGATGTAGTTGTTTTTCCAAAAACGATGGAAGAGGTTAGAGCAATAATGAAAGTAGCGAGTGAGCATAAAAAACCTGTCATTCCATTTGGAGTAGGTTCTAGTTTAGAAGGTCATATAATTCCTTATGAAAAGGGGATTACAGTTGATTTTTCATTAATGAACAAAATACTTGAAATAAGAGAGAAAGATTTTCTTGTGAAAGTACAACCAGGAGTGACTCGTTCTCAGCTCAATAAAGAATTGAAAAAGTACGGTTTGTTTTTTAGTGTAGATCCAGGTGCAGATGCAACGTTAGGTGGAATGGCTGCTACGAATGCAAGCGGAACGACAGCGGTGAGATATGGGGTTATGCGTGATCAAGTTCGTGATTTAGAGGTGGTACTTGCTGATGGACAAGTGATACATACTGGAAATTTAGCGGCGAAGTCATCATCAGGTTATCATTTAAATGGTATTTTCGTAGGGTCAGAGGGCACGCTTGGATGCTTTACAGAGCTAACATTAAAAGTATACGGCATACCAGAACATGTTATGGCTGCGAGAGCATCGTTTCCAACTATAAATGATGCGGTAGAAGCTGTTATTAATATACTGCAAGCTGGTATTCCAATTGCGAGAATAGAGCTTGTTGATGAACTATCTATGAAACAAGTAAATCATTATAACGAAACGAATTACAGAGAAGAACCAACACTGTTTTTAGAGTTTCACGGAAATGAAGCGGGATTAACGCAAGATATCGAGTTTACGAAGGAAATTGTTTTTGATCATAAATGTAAAGAAGTTGCTTTTGAAACTGAAACTGCGGCAAGAAATAAATTATGGGATGCAAGACATAACTTAGCTTATTCTTACGTTCATAGTTACCCTGGTAAAAAGCTAATGAGTACAGATGTATGTGTGCCAATTTCAGAGTTAGCTGGCGCGATTCAAAATGCGAAAGAGACGTTAGATAAGGTGGGCCTTGTTGGTGGTATTCTTGGCCATGTAGGAGACGGGAATTTCCACGTGCTATTAATGATTGATCCAAATGATAAAGATGAAGTGAGAAAAGGGGACGAAATAAACGAAAGTATCGTACTGTATGCTCTTAAACGTGGTGGAACGTGCACAGGAGAGCATGGCGTTGGAATAGGGAAGCGGAAGTATCAAGAAGAAGAACATGGTGCGGCATTATTGGTAATGGAGAAAATAAAGAAAGCTCTTGATCCGCAAAATATTTTGAATCCGAATAAAATTTTCAAGCTAACAGATAAGGAATGATGAAGTTTGGAGAAACGAATTATACACTTTGAAGGATTGGTCGTCTTATTAGCTGCGATTTATATATATGCATTATGTGGATTTAGTTGGTTATTATTTATCGTATTACTTTTTGCACCTGATTTAGCAATGGTGGCGTACGCTATTAACAAACGTGTTGGTGCACAAATTTATAATCTATTTCACACATATATCATATCAATATTACTTGTTTTAATAGGGGTCTATTTAAAGATGGATACGATTTTAATGATTGGTTTAATATGGACAGCACATATTGGAATGGATCGAATGCTTGGGTATGGATTGAAGTATGAAACTGATTTTAAGGATACGCATATTCAGAGGTTATAAAAGTGATTTGAGAAGGGTGGTCAATTGAAACAATTTATTACTGTTGAGAAATATAATACACAATGGGAATGTGAATTTTGTAAATTACAGACGTTGATTAATAACGTAATGGGAGAACTCATTTTTTCTATAGAGCACGTTGGGAGTACATCTGTTAAAGGCCTTGCTTCCAAACCGATATTAGATGTCGATGTTGTAATAGAAGATTATGATGTTTTTCCAAAAGTAATAAAGAGACTTGAACAGGTAGGTTATTTTCATCAAGAAGAGTGGAGTTTTAAGGGGAGAGAGGCTTTTGGGAGAAAGGGTCAATATGTTCCGAGGGACGGGAAGAATACAATTTGGATGGAACATCATTTATATGTATGCGATAAGAATAGTGAAGAGTTAAGAAGACATGTAGCGTTTCGTGAGTATCTTCGTGGAAATCCAAACGTTGTTATTGAATATGGAAAGCTAAAGAAAGAATTAGCAGAAACGGCGGAAAATCGCTTGAATTATAGCTTAGGTAAAACGGAATTTATTGAATATGTATTAGAAAAAGCTATGAAGGATAGTTAAATAGAGGAGTTTGTGTCAATAAGAAGATAGACTAAGGTGGCAGAAATCATATAATGCAACCTATTATTTTTGAAGAAGAGGTTTTACTATATGAACTGACCTTATAAAACTATTACAATCTGCCCCTGCCAAATAATAAATCTCGTAAATATAATGGGAAATAAGAAGATAAGAAAAGAGGGAGTTTATGTACATACCAAAATATTTCGCTATACAAGATGAAGAGAAGAAATACGAAATTATTGAACAAAATGGATTTGCAACTTTATTTTCTCAACATAACGGAGATCCATACGCAACGCATTTGCCGTTATTGTTAAATAGGGAAACACTTACTTTATATGGTCATTTTGCACGTCCAAATGAGCAGTGGGCAGATAGTGGAAATCAACAAGTGTTAGCTGTTTTTCAAGGACCACATAGTTACATCTCTCCGTCATGGTATGAAACAAATAAAGCAGTACCAACATGGAACTATGTTGCGGTGCATGTATATGGAGAGTTAGAAATTGTTGAAGATGAACAGGAATTAATAGATTCTCTTCAAGATTTAGTACATAAATATGAAAATCCAAAGAGCACCTACTCACTGAATGATGTAGATCCGAATTATATGGAAGGATTAAGTAGGGGAATAGTTGGGTTCAGAATAAAGATAAATAAAATAGAAGGAAAAGCGAAGTTAAGTCAAAATCATTCTGTGGAGAGACGGAAATTAGTTGTAGAAGAACTTGAGAAAGTTGGGAGTGAAGGGAGCAGGGGGATTGCAGAATTGATGAAGGAAATAGAGTGAGAGAGAGAATTCATGTGAAATAAAGGGATGGTTCTATTTTTGTAGAAATATATTTTACTTGAAAAAACTGCCTCCGTAGCTCTAGAAGGGAAGAGCGCCGGAAAACAGTGTAGAACCGGGTCGCAAGGCGAAGGTTTCAGAAGCACCGAAAAACAAATAAGCTGAGACAGGTGAAACTCCGTAGGGAAGTGTGTTCCCCTTAGCCTATGCTTACGAAAGGAGTGCGGGTTCGAATCCCGTCGGAGGCATAGCGTATTAGAGGAATGGGATATCAATTCGGAATTGTAGTACTTTATTAAGTGTTGTAATAATAGGTGGTTTAGTATCTCTTGCGCTACCATTTGTTTATTAAAAAGTACTCGACACATCAACAAAATAAGCGCATTTAAAACGACCTTCTTAATCGAAGGTCGTTCATTTTTTTGGTATTAAAATGTTTTTTCAGCAGTTGTTGGATTGTAGTCTTTACTAACGTCAACTGATTGAACAAAATCAGGTCTTTGTGGTGCAGGAAGATCGGCATGACTTGCTTGATATGTAAATGAACTATTTATTCCAATAGACACAATACCAATAACAGATAATCCTAAAACGAGAGAACTAATTTTTTTAATCATTTTAGAGCTCCTTTCTCAAATGTTTTTTCTTTTGCTTGTAACGCTTTATGAAAATATTCACTCGCCTTTATATGATTATTTTCATCATAAAATTTAACAGCTAGTTTCTCTGAATACTCTTGAGTGTAGTTATATAAAGATTCTTTGTCGAAATAAGTAATTCCTTCAAGAATAATTTTTTCTAGATCTTCAGTTGACTCATTATCGTTAAATGAATTTAAATTTTTAAAATGAAGTATATATTCTTCATTATTTAGTTCCGTACAAACTTTTAATCCTTTTTTAATAAGTTCTTCAGCAATATTTATTTCGCCAAGTTTAGAATGTTCTCTAGCTTGTAAAAAGGTCGCTTTAAAATGTGTAGGTATTTTTGTTGTAACTTCTGATAAATGTCGAATTGCTAGAGGAGAAAGGTTTTGACTTGCATAGAGCCAACCTAGATTATTGCGAACACTTAAAACTAAAGCATTTTCGTTGGATTTTTGTAAAATAGAAAGAGCAGAATTGAATTTTTCCTCTGCTTGTTCATATTGTTTTAAAAAGACACATGAAGAACCAATTATGTTGTCACAAAGGGCTAATTTTATTTCAAATCCTTTTTCAGTAATGAAAATTTCTCTGGCTTTTGTTGCTTGCTGAATTGCTTCAATAGGTTTATAAAAATGTTGATTAAAGATAGCGAATCGATAATTGAATTCTGCTTCCTCTAATTTATCTGAAATATTGACTAATAGTTTCTCTGCCTTTTCATAATGTTTACTCGCTAAGTTATAATTTGTTGTTAAAGTAGCATAAATCGCTTTAAACAAATTATAGTAATAAGAAAGTGGATGATTAGATGAGATGGTATAAGAATCTATCTTATCAAAACTATCTTTTGTAATACTTAAACTAGCTGTTAAAATTTTATAGCGAAAATCTAGTAAGGAATAGTATAATGCTAAATTTTCGTCTTCTTTAAAATGTAGTTCCTTTTCCTCAATTTCATGCTTTAAATTCGTCGCCTTTGAAACATCTTGCTTTAGCATAGCTAAATACCAATCATTAAATAGTTTTGTAATTTGTTCATTACCTTGTAGTTGAACGTTCATGAAATCCCCTCACTTTTTGAATATTCTTATAAAATATATTATCAAAAATAATAATATTTAGAAATGGGGTTTTATATTTCTCAATATTTGTTTAGTGGATTTATTATTAAACAAATTGGAATAAAGATAGTTTTGATATTTAGTTTAAGGAGGGAGTGGAATATAGTAAGGATAGCTAAAGGGTGCTTAAGTCCGCTTTTTTGAAAGGGAAATGTATAAAAAGGTGCGTTCACACAATTTGTATGAACACACCTTAAACAATCACGTCCCGCAAAAAGTCCTATAAGGGCGATTCGACGGCGCTGGAGGCGTGCAGTAGTCCGCTTGTTCTTGAGAATATTCATAAGGATTTGCTAAAGCTTGAAGAAGTTTCTCCATCACGCTATAGTCTCCATCTTTAACAGCTGCTTCTAGTGCTTCTTCTACTCGGTGGTTCCTGGGGATGATTACTGGGTTGTTATTTTTCATTAATTTGTATGCATCATCTTTCGATTTTTTTTGTCTTTCTAACCGAGATTGCCATAGCTCGTACCATTCTTTAAATTCGGGACTTTCAAATAAAGGTGCATTTTCTAATGTAGTGTCAGTTAATGAACGGAATGTATTTGTGTAATCTGCTTTATATTTTTCCATTGCTTTTAAAAGTTTCTCAATAAGTGATTGATCTTGCTCTTCGTTGCTAAATAGTCCTAATTTCTTCTTCATTCCGAGGAACCAATTGTTTTCGTACTGCACGCTAAATTTTGAAATTTCATCTTGGGCAATTTTTAGCGCTGCTTCTTCATCTTCGTGTAGAATCGGCATTAAAGATTCAGCTAATCGTGCAAGGTCCCATGCAGCCATATACGGCTGATTTCCATATGCGTAGCGGCCCTTTACATCAATAGAGCTAAATACTGTTCCTTGGTCATAATTATCCATAAAGGCACAGGGACCGTAATCAATCGTTTCACCGCTAATCGTTATATTGTCAGTGTTCATTACGCCGTGAATGAAGCCGACGAGTTGCCATTTTGCGATAAGGCTTGCTTGTCTCTTAATGACTTCTTGTAGTAGTGCGACATATGGATTTTCAGTAGATTCAACCTCTGGATAATGTCTCTTTATCGTATAATCAGCTAAAGCTATGAGATCCTCGATTGATCCGCGAGCTGCAGCATATTGGAATGTTCCAACGCGTATATGACTGCTTGCAACTCTAGTTAAAATAGCTCCAGGTAACTTCGTTTCGCGATATATTGGTTCGCCAGTTGAGACTACTGCTAAACTGCGAGTAGTCGGAATATCAAGTGCGTACATCGCTTCACTAAGAATATACTCACGTAGCATCGGGCCGAGCGCAGCACGGCCATCACCGCGGCGTGAATATGGAGTAGGGCCAGAACCTTTCAATTGAATATCAAAGCGTTCGCTTGAAGGAGTAATTTGTTCTCCAATTAAAAGGGCACGACCATCTCCTAACATGTTGAAATGACCAAATTGGTGCCCAGCATACGCTTGAGCTAGTGGATGAGCTCCTTCTGGAATAGTATTACCAGCTAAAATGGCGATTTCAGCGTCCTTTTTTAGTTCCTCAGGATTAAAGCCAAGAGATATTGCTAAAGAATTATTTAGTTTAATTAACTCCGGTGAGTGTACAGGAGTTGGGGGGATTTCTGTATAAAATGATTGTGGTAAAGTCGTATAACTATTATCTAAATTCCAACCTGCTTCATTATTTTTAGTCATTTTATCTCCTCCTTGTTTATTTTTTTATTATGTATTTGTACGTATGTATTCTTTGTAAAATTAGCTAAAAGTATAATATGATATTTCCCCTTGAAATCTATTGTAAGGACTTCATTGCACTATGTCTATTTAACAGCAAATAATAAAACTCCATTTTAAAAAAATGGAGTTTTATTATTATTTGATTTTTACAATTATCTTTCCTTTTGCTCTTCCAGACTCTGAATATTCCATTGCTTTTTGAGTATCTTCAAAAGGGAAAATGCGATCGATTATAGGTTTGATTTGTCCAGATTCAATATACTTTGCAATTATACGTAATTGATCTCCGCTTGGTTTCATAAACAAAAACGAATATTGAGCATTATGCTTTTTTTCAAGTGCAGTAAGTTTTTTGCTTGCTAATGAAAATAAGAGTGTTTTGAAAAATCCTGAACCAAATTCTTTACCGAAGCGAGCATTCGGCATTCCTGAAACGGAAACAATGTTCCCTTCGCTTTTTATAATATCGAATGATTTTTCAAGTGCTGTACCGCCAAGTGCATCAAATACCGCATCATAATTTTTCAGTATATCTTCAAACTTTTCTTTTTTGTAATTAATAATTTCATCTGCGCCAAGAGACTTTACTAAATTTTCACCAGCTTCACTAGCAGTCGTTGCAACAGTGGCACCCATTATTTTTGCTAACTGAATTGCGAAAGTACCAACACCGCCGGATCCAGCGTGAATCAAAATCTTTTGTCCTTTTTGTAATTGCATGATGTCATGTAATGCTTGATATGATGTTAAGCCAACGAGTGGAATCGACGCCGCTTCCTCAAAAGTTAAATTTTTCGGTTTTAAGGCTATATCATCTTCATGAATGGCTATATATTCCGCAAAAGTACCGATCTTATCTTTTCTTGGACGTGCATATATTTCATCACCAACTTTAAATTGAGTCACCTTTGCTCCAGTTTTTACAATGACACCAGAAAAGTCATTACCAAGAATAAGGGGCATTTCATATTTAAGTAACATCTTTACTTTTCCATCGCGTATTTTAAAATCAATTGGGTTAATACTAGCTGCATGAATTTCCGCGAGCACCTCATACTCATTTATTTCAGGAGTAGGTACCTCTGTCATACGCATTGGGACTTTCCCATACTTATCAATTATCATTGCTTTCATTTCTTATACCTCCAAATACCGTATCTTTTTTCAATAAAAGTCTTGCAATAACTTCTCAATATCTAATACAAGGTTTTTTAATAAACTTAATTTTGTACGTATATCAATATAATAAAAATTCTTTGTACCTTCTTTTCGCATTAAAATAATGCCAGCTTCTCTTAAAATTTTAAGGTGATGTGATACTGCTGGTCGAGAAAGGTGTGTTTGTTTAGTGATTTCTCCTACACGTAATCCTGTTTGACGTTCCGTTTTCATTAGAACTAACAAAATAGCTTGACGTGTTTCATCACCAATTGCTACTAATACTTTTTGACAATCAATAAAATCTTCTTTAATGACATTTAATTGTTCTTGTTTATTCATTTCAATCACTGTACCTCCAATAATTAGTCGAAAGGTTTAAGATGATGAACCATTGTATCGATACGGTAATGCAACATGATTGTTGTATTCGATGCAATATTGAGAAAGAAAATCGAGACGAATCAATTTTTACGTATTGAAAATCGTGGAGCATTTATTATGGGGAATAGAAAAGAAATTGGAAGATTTAAATACGACAATGGATGAAGTTTAAGAAATAGAAAAAGATCTAACAATGCGTTTTCTATAGATGATAAAGGTTATAAAGGAGAAGGTATTTCAAAAAAATAAGCGGTCATAACCCTCTATAATCTATAGGGTTACGACCGCTTATAATGTTTTTATTATTTTTGATGCCTTCGTCAGAAAAGAGTTCAACGTAAAGTAGGATCTTCTATTTTATCCTTTAATACACACACAATTTAGGTGAATTGTAGATGTATTAAAGGATAAAAGTAATTTGGGGCGTAATCTATCTATATGATAATTCAAAATGAAATATAAGTCTATATTTTTGTTGTTTTTTTGATTATATTTATGTCACTGAGCTCAGAAGAATATATGTGGAGGGAAAATGTATGAAATCGAAACATGTACCAGTTTTAATTGTTGGAGGGGGATTATCAGGATTATCGTCTGCATTATTTCTTGCAAAACATAACATTGATTATGTGCTTATAGAAAGGCATCCATCTACTGCGATTCATCCGAAAGCAGGCGGGATTACTTTTCGTACGATGGAATTATTTCGAGAATTAGGTCTAGAAAAAGGAATTAGATTAGCTGGTAAAGCATTAGAGAATTGTCATGGGAGAATTGCGGTTCAAACAATAGCTGAGGTAAAGCATGAAGAGTTGGAACAAATAAGGGCGGCGCAGTATGAAAATAACGAAAAGTTAGTTCGTAAAGTGGAAGAGATTAGCCCATCAAAACAAACTGCTTGTTATCAAATTACTTTAGAAGAGATGATGCTACAATACGCGCAAAAGTTAGGCGGAAATCTATCTTTTTATCATGAACTAGTTTCTTATGAGCAAAATGAAAACGGAGTAATAGCAATGATTCAAAATCGTGACACGAAAGAAGAGAGTACTATTTATTGTGATTATGTAATTGCAGCAGATGGAGCGAAAAGTAAAATACGTGAAGAGTTAGGGATTTTAACCGAGGGCCGTGGTACGATCGGTGGTTATTATATGAACATATATTTTGAAGCGGATTTGAGTGGATTTATAAAAGGAGACGCATTTGGTTTTACTATGATACGACATCCAGAAGTTCTTGGTGCACTTATTCCGGTCGATAACGTAAGGAAATGGATATACCATGTGGCTTATGATCCAATACAAGGAGAGAGACCAGAGGATTTCACTCTAGAACGCTGTAAACAAATTATTCAAACTGCAATTGGAAGTATGGATATTAAGCCAGAAATATTAAGTGTTTTGCCGTGGGAAGCGAGTGAAAGTACAGCGGTAAAATTTCAGGACAATCGCATCTTTTTAGTTGGCGACTCGGCACATATTATGCCGCCAACAGGAGGATTCGGTTCCAATACAGGAATACAAGATGCACATAATTTAGCTTGGAAATTGGCTGCGGTTATAAAAGGTAAAGCAAATCCAAAATTGTTAGAAACGTATCATGACGAGAGATATCCTGTTGCGAAATTAACGACGGACCATGCGAGTAGTATGTTATTTCGTGCTGCGGGCAGAGAGGTAGGTAATTTGAGTAATATGGATAGTTTAGCTGTTACTGCTGGTTATCAGTATTGCTCAGAAGCAATTATAGACGAATGTAACACTCCGCATAGAATGGATATAGTTGATTTGAATGGACGCCCAGGAACGCGTGCGCCACATTTTTGGGGAACTTATGAAGGAAAAGAAGTTTCTATACTTGATCTATTTGGTAGCAACTTTGTGCTACTTACTGGAGCTGAGCCTAGTGCTTGGACTGAAGCTGCACGTGACGTTTCATCTGAATTAGGAGTAAATATAAAAGTACTTCGGGTTGGTTTAAGTGGAGACTTTGTTGCTCAAGAAAATGTTTTTAGTGAATTATATGGGATAGGGCATGGAGGTGCTGTATTGATTAGACCTGATGGGTTTATAGGATGGGGTACGGAAAAAGCGGTAGTAAATCCAGATGTAGTACTTAAAGAGGTAATGAACAATATGCGAATGGCTTAACTTTGCTTAGTATAGAAAAACAAATGAGGCATTATGTTGCCGAGGGACAAACTGTGGATTTTCCTGTTTTATGGGTAAAGATGATGCATAATAACGGAAGTTTTAACTGGGTCACAATTGATGGTGACGGACAAATCATCGAATTTGAGCGTGAAGTATGTTGGGATTATATGATGAGTCGCCGTCAAACGGAAATGTGGTATTACGATGATTGGGTATTAGCGCGTATGGGGAAAGGCACACAATTATGACCGCCAGCTGTTTTAGCTTAATATGTGTACAATAGGTAGGACTCTATGATAATATACCGCTCGCAATATTGTATCTATATAATAAACTGCACATAAAGGACTGAGAAATATGAGAAGAAAAGGTTATTTTATAGACAATGAGAGTAAGCGGTTATACAACAATGACATCGTAGTCTCAAATAAAATATATCCTAATAATCCTACGTTGGCAGAACTGAAACAAATGATTTATAACGGTGGAATAGAAGAAGTGTTTATATCCAATTATTTTGACGATCGAAAAAGTAATTTAGAGCGTGAATCAATAGATGATGTGAGAGCAGAATGGGATATAAAATATCACTATAATATTTGTCTTGCTGAAGAACCAGTATCTTTAGAAGATTTCCCAGATGAATATCTATTCTTTGTTGAAATGTGGGGGAATGAAAAAGGAAAAGTAATTTTAGTGTTATTTATGTATCATTAGAATGTTCGGGAAGCCTTTATATTGGCTTCCCGATATTTTTTATGTTGAAAAAATATTATGCAAGATGTTGGTAATATGATACGTATTTTTCTAACCCTTCAACTTCTTTCTCAGGAGGCTCAATTCCACCTTTTCGGCCGTAACAAACATTTCTTAAGTACTCGCCAAAAATCATAGAACGACTTTTTTCATTTTCCATCCAATTATATCTATTAATAACATATTCACCATCAAAGTTTGTATCAAATGTGTAAGGAATAATATAGGTTATATGTTTTGGTAAATGTTTTTTTAATACTCTATATTGCCGGCCTGCTCCTAAACTTTTACATACAAATAGTAAACTATTAATTGTTGTAAAATCAAAGATCTTCTTAGCTTCAATTACATTTGCGATAGAATGGAGAGAGTTTTTCTCGAAAATGATAGCATCTTCCGGTACACCGTGTTCAATTAACTTGTTAACAATTACTTCTGATTCTGATAACTCTCCATAATTCCAGTTTGGATGTTTCATTCCATGTAAACTAGTACCACCTGTGACGATAATTTGTGCACCTAAACCTTGTTGATAAGCATGTAGAGGAGCTTGCCAATTACCAGGATGGGAACCACCGAAAACGAAAATCGCATCACACTGTTGTGGTGTTGATTCTTTTAGGAAAGTGATTTCGGTTATTTTTTCAATTTGTTTTTTCGTAAGATATGGGACTTCAGGGTATTTTGGGATTACCATATGAAAACCTCCTATATAGTGAAACGTTAAATTCATTATATAGCGATGTTATTTAGTGGAAAAAGGGAAGGTTTTCATTTGACAGTTCCCCTTTTATGATAACTCTCCTATAAACAAAAGTTCTACTTCATCATAAAATTCATCTTCATCCTTGATTATCTCTTGGAAATGCAATGTTTGGATGCTGTTAGAAATTGATATTTTCCATTCATGCCTGAAGTCGGACTCATTGGAAAGAGGTATCCATTTTTGAAATTCGTTATCTCTATTGAAAAAATTTTGAAAGTAGTCATCGTTTTTAAATATGATGATTTGTGAGTTCCATAAGCTTGCTATTTTGATCATAACAACGACTCGATATGTATTTGTATCGTTCGGTTTCATTGTCATTAATTGATTCGCTTGATTTAACAGGGTTTGAATGCACAATCGCTTTACTTTCCTAGGTGTTGTACTAGAATCGATAAAAGCTTGAGAGCCTGGTAAAGGCATATGCCAGTATTCATCGTTATAGAAAGTAGACGGAAATGCTTTAGTAGAGTCTTCAATTCTTTTTATAAGAGTTTTTGTTTTTCGTTTCATTCCGCGTATTTTTTTTTCACGCATTGTTGATCATCTCCATAAATTTTTGCAAGGCAGCTGAGTGGAAAATATCTTTTCGAATAATAAAAGTAGTAGGAACCTTTCTAAAGTGATTTGGTAATGTATTTAAAGATAAACCATGTTCGTAATCTGGAATAATAGATTTCAGCATAATAGCCGTACCCATACCTGATTTTACACATGCAAGTATTGCTTCAATTGTTCCGAACTCTAGTATTCTTTTAGGTGAAATCCCTTCTTCTTGAAGCCAGTTTTCTAATAGTTTTCTGTAATAACAACCTTGACTAAAAGCGAGTAAATTCAGTTCTTCTATTGTTTTAAAGGAAGATAGAGGAGTCTTGCTAATGAGAACGAGTTCTTCTTCTCGAAATGAAAGTGTATGAAGTTCAGTATGCTGAATATTTCCAGCGATAAGAGCCCCGTCTAGTTTTCGCTCTAAAACGAGCTGAGTTAATTGGTCTGTCGTATTTGTTTCTAGAATCAATTCAACTTCTGGATACTTTTCATAATAGGTCGTTAATATAGGCGGGAGACGAACGGCTGTTGTCGATTCTGTACACCCGATTTTTAACGTGCCTTTTGGCTCGGTTCCGTTACTTTGGACAGCTTGAATGGATTGATCGATTAGATGGATGATTTGTTTTGCATATGTTAATAAAATTTCTCCGTTAGAAGTTAAAGTAACGCCTTTTCCATTTCGATAAAATAAAGGCACACCTAACTCAATTTCTAGTTGTTTTATACGCATCGTTACACCTGATTGTACATAGTTTAAGTTTTTAGCAGCATGAGATATATTTCCTACTTTCGCAACTTCGTAAAAAACCGTTAAATCTTTTATGTCCATTTATTATCACCCCGAAAAAAGGTATCAATTTTTTTGATGGATTCTATTATTAAGACTTATTTTACATGATATCAGAACGTTCATACAATGAAAGGGATATGGGGAGATAACGTTGATAAGTGAAGAAAAAATTGAAAAGTACAGTAGTTCTAATAAATGGATCATGTTAACTTTGGCAACGGTAGCACAGGCAAGTGCAACACTTATAACATATGGAGTAGGGGTACTCGCTATATTTTGGAAACAGAAATATGTACTTTCGAATATGCAGGTTGGGTTGTTAATAAGTGCTGTAAATATTGGTCCGCTGTTTTGTATGCTTTTTGCTGGAAGGTTACTTGATCGATATAACGAAAGAATATTAATTGGAGCGAGTGCTGTATTACTTGGCGGGGCGCTTTTACTTGCTCATATGGCAAGGGGATTTATGGGGCTATTATTTGTCCTTCTTTTAATAGGAACTTTTTATAGCGTATCCCAGCCAGGGGGAAGTAAAGTAATCTTGAAATGGTTTCCGAAAGAAATGCGCGGATTAGCTATGGGAATACGGCAAGCTGGTATACCTATTGGCGGGGCGTTAGCAGGAGTAATAATCCCTTTGCTTACAATTAAATTTAGTTTAGCTTATACGATAAATGTAATTGCAACTATATGTATAATAGGCGGGTTATTGTTTTTCATATTTTATAAGGAATCGTACGTACGAGAACACACGAGCCAAGAAAATGTAAGTATTTCTTTTTGGATGCAGTTAAAAAAGGTAATATGTAAAAAAGAGCTGTATCCAATTTTTATTACAGGTATTTGCATGATTTCTTTACAAATGATATTAGTCGGACATTTTATAAAATTTTTAGTCATTGAAAAATCGATAACACCTATTGTAGCAGGGAAAGTATTTTCAGTTATGCTAGTTGCAGGAATGATAGGCCGAATTATATTAGCTACAATAAGTGATACATATTACAAAGGTGATCGTCGTACACCTTTATTAATAACTGTATGTATATCTTTTTGCTTAATTTTAGTTGTTGTAATGAGTATAAACACAATGACACTTGAGGCATTGTTTGTGATGAGCGGACTGCTAGGGTTCTTTGCGATCGGTTGGTTTAGTCTTTTTATGGTTGAAGTTGCTGAGTCTGCAAGTGAGGAATTGGTAGGTCTAACAGTGAGTTTTGCGCTTACACTTAATCAAATTGCTATTATCTTTGCACCTGCTTTGTTTGGTTATATAGTAGATGGAAAAGGCTACACATATGCATGGATGGGGATAGCTGCATTACTAAGCGTTTCAGCGGTGAATTTATGTAACAGTAAACGAATATTAAAAATGTAAATCTTTTATGAAGAAAATCTAAAGAAATGTCGTGAGAGTGACATTTCTTTTTTTATATGCTGTATAATCAATTTAGAAATGAGATTCGTTTTCATTAACGCTCATTTCCTCTTTTGAAATTACCTGTAATTTTAGCCATAATAAGCTGTTTTTCTTTTTCGTTACTTGTCCGATTTATTTTGTTTAAAAATTTTTCAGCATCATTTCCTTTTAAAATCATAATCTGTTTTCCGTAATATTCAATTAAAACTATATTGTTTTTTGTTACTCGATAATGAAACATCATATCATCTAAACGATTGCGCTTATCGGTCTTTTTCAAATTAACGCCTCCATTCTTGTTAATGTGTAACGAATGTTACATAAAAAATTTAAATTAAGGTTGGATGTATCCGATTGTAAGGTGGAAATTTTGTAAAAAAGAACTACAATAGAGAGTAGTTAAAATTTGAACGTTAGAAAAAGGAATCTAGTTTACTATGAGGAATAATAGAGTAGATAGATTATAAGATATTTAAAAACTAAAAGATATAGAATAGAATGGAAAAGTATAAAGTGAAACTAGATAAAAGAGGGTTCCCATATGTTTAAGAAATGGTTAATCGCTTTCTTTGTTTTTGCTATTTTTTGTGGGAGTGTCGCTGCACTCATACATGCAAATAAAGAAAAGAAATACAGTTTGAAGGCATTTTCAAATTTTGAGGATAAAGTTGGAAATGTTCAACCGAAATTTGATGCGAATCAGCAAAAACGTTATGATATTGCAGCAACGAAACTCGATCAATATTTAAAAGATAAAGGATTTAACGGAACGGTTCTCGTAACGGATAAAAATAATGTGGTTTTACGAAAAGGCTACGGGTATGCGAATATAAAAGATAAAGTTTTAACAACGCCAAGAACAAAATATCGCATCGGTTCCATAACGAAAACAGTAGTTGCAATATCTATATTACAGCTAAGAGAAAAAGGGAAATTGAATATTGAAGACAATGTAAATAAGTATATTCCATCGTTTCCAGCAGATAAAAACATTACGTTACGAAATTTGTTAACACATACGTCCGGGTTACCAGATCAGGGACAAGGTAGTGTTGATGCGGCATCACGTTTAAAGTTAGTAACGTGGATTGGAGCGCAAAAGTTGCAATTTCCTGCAGGGACAGGATGGAAATATACAGATTATAATTATATGGTACTTGCGTATATTGTAGAAAAGATATCGAATAAACCGCTTGCTGAATATGTGAAAGAAAACATTTTTACTCCTGTTGAAATGAATGAATCTGGTATGGGTGCAACTCTCCCTGAAGATATTTTCTTAGCAGAAGGTTACACGAAAAAAGATAATGAGTTAATAGCTACACCCCGCTTAAAAATGAACTGGCTGTATGGTTGTGGTGAAATGTATACGACCGTTGAAGATATGAAAAGATTAGATGAGGCTATTATGGATGGAAAGCTGATTTCTAAACAAAGCTTATCAGATATGTTTACAGTATCACCTGCGAGAAAATATGGATTTAGCTTCTATATTTACCCAGATTATTATCATAACCACGGTGTATTAGCTGGCTGGAACACTTTTAATAATTTTAACTGGGATAAAAGAACGTTTGTAATATTATTCTCTAACGTACAAAATGGTATGAATGATACATTTAATCAAGAGTTTAGGAAATTAGCGAATGATTTAATAGAAGGAAAATAATTATTTGAAAATCGGTATTGATATAAAATTATCAATACCGATTTTTTTATTTAGTGAACAAGCATGTATGAGAGGGGATTAGTATTAGAATAAATTTATGAAGGAAGTTAAATGATATGGATGTTAAATATAGGAAGTGTATTTTGTGAATGTCATCTATTTGTATTGAAATTATGTGATTATCATGCGGAAGAATAATTGGTAATTTTTACATTGATGAAAAAGCTTGAGCTTCACACTATGTTAAGCCTTACAGTATTGTAGACATGAACAGGAGGTTGAAAAATGAAAAAAATAGTAAAGTTTTGTTTAATAGCTACATTATCTACAACGATTATTAGTGGATGTTCTTTTGAAGGGAATAATGAAAATGCCAAAGGGAAAGAGAAAGAGGATAAAAAAGTAGAGGTACAGAAAAACGCTGGAAAATATACGATGCCGGATGAAAAAGATAAACATGAAGGTACATGGCTACAATGGCCTCATGAATACACATATGGTCAAGAGTATAAACAAGAAGTTGAACCTATTTGGATTAAGATGGCAAGTGCTTTAACTGAGGGTGAAAAAGTCCACATTGTTGCATATGATGAGGAAGAGAAAGAGCGAATCAATAAGCTTTTAATAGATAAAGGGCTGAATATGGATAAAGTTGATTTCTTTATCGCTCCTACTGATGATGTGTGGGCAAGAGATAGTGGACCGATTTTTGTTTATGACAATAATAAAAATTTGAAAATATTAGATCCAGCATTTAATGGTTGGGGAAAGAAAACTCCATATAAAAATGATGCCCGTATACGTGAGAATGTTAGTAAACAATTAGGGATTGAAAGAATTGATTGGGGGAAATTTGTCCTTGAAGGTGGCGCAATTGAATTAGACAGCAATGGGACTGCTTTATTAACTCGAAGCGCAGTAACGAATAAAAATAGAAATCCTGATTTATCAGAAGCGGAAATTGAAAAATATATAAGTGACCTTGGGGTGACAAACTTTATTTGGTTAGATGGAGTGCCTAATTTAGATATTACTGATTTTCATATTGATGGATTTGCTAAATTCCATGATAAATCTACAATCGTAACGATGGCAGAAGATGACTTGGCTGAATGGGGCTTGTCAAACAAAGATATGGATAAATTGTTAGATGCAAAAAATGCTTCAGGACAGAAATATAAGTACGAATACTTACCGCTTAGTAAAGATAAAGTTACTTTAGAAGGTGGAAAAACTCTAGATTATAAGGGGTCATATATCAATTATTATGTTGGGAATACAGTTATCTTGGTGCCTAACTATAATGATCCAAATGACAAAATCGCAAACGATACGATTCAGAAATTATACCCGGATCGTAAAGTAGTGGGAATTGATGTGAGAGAGCTTTATAAAAATGGCGGAATGATCCATTGTGTGACACAGCAACAACCGATTCAATTGAAGTAATCGATTATAGTTTCGTTATGTTGCTTTATAGACAAAATAGGTGAAATGCTATCTTTACTTATTTTGTCTTGTTTTAACATCTG
This sequence comes from Bacillus sp. SRB_331, assembly GCF_003264175.1. NCBI lineage: Bacteria > Bacillati > Bacillota > Bacilli > Caryophanales > Bacillaceae > Bacillus > Bacillus sp. SRB_331. The sequence goes on from NZ_NADV01000030.1 coordinate 179,649, forward strand.
TAACAAGATAGGAATGTATAATTTTAATGTAACGATAATTAAATAAAAGTATATTTTCATTATTGTTTTACATGGAAAAGGAGAAAAATGTTTGTGTTAAAGAATTTAAAAAGAGTATTTTCGTTTTTCCCTATCGTTCTACAGTACATTATAAATGTAGCTTTGATCTGTTTGGGAATTGTTTTAAGTGTGTTTCTTATGAAAGAAGTCATTCAATTTATACAAGAACTTAAATTAAATAGTGAGGAATCTAGTTATCATTTAATTGATAGCATTGTCGTATTCTTTTTATATTTTGAATTCATCGTAATGAATATAAAGTATTTTCAAATGAACTTTCATTTTCCATTACGTTATTTTATATATATAGGTATTACGGCTATTGTTCGTCTAATTATTATAGACCATGATAGTCCAATGGATTCATTGATATATGCTTGCGCGATTCTTGTATTAATTAGTGCTTTATTCATTGCAAATTCTAAAATAATGCGTCGTGATTTAGAAGAGTGAACGTTTGTTGTTTAAATCAAAAAAGATGTTTTATCTTTTGGTAAAAAGGAGTAACAGTATTGAAAGAAATAATCTTAACCAGTTTTATAATAATAGGGTTTATGATTCTACTATTTAATTGTATACTTTCATAATTTAAAAGAATAAAAGGTTAATAAGGAAAGAGGTTTTTGTAAATATGGTTCATTACAATAATCAAAATAGTTTACATCAAATATTTACATTAAAGGGAACAGTTATAAGAGATATTTTCCCGCAAATTTTATTATATATATGTATTTCAACGATAGTAACTGTGATTAATTATTATTATGTAGAAATAAAAATTAATCAAACTCCTTGGGTAATTGTTGGAGGAGCTTTAGGTCTACTGTTAGTTTTTCGTACTAACACTGCCTATGATAGGTATTGGGAAGGTAGAAAGTTATTTGGAACGGTTGGTGCTTGTACTAGAAATTTGGCAGTTAGTTTTTTATGTTATTGGGAGTCTGAAGGGAAAAAGACGGATCAGGAAAAATTAAAATTTTTACATTTGTTAATTGCTTTTCCAAAGATAGCGAAAGGACATTTGAGAGACGAAAAAGATTTATCCGAAATAAAAGCATTGTTTGATATTTGTTCTGAGAAGGAAAAAGAAATGTTGGCTGAGTCTATTCATTTACCGATTAGTATAGTTTTTATGTTAAAAACTATACTATCAAAAGGTTTGAAAACGGGTCAAATTCACCCAAATACAATAATTAATATGGAAGCTGATTTGAATACTCTGCTTACGGCTGTGGGTGGATGTGATCGGATCAAAACAACGCCTATTCCTTTTGCATATTTTGCTCATATTAAAATTTTACTGCTCATATTTTGCGGGACTTTATCGATTGGTCTTGTTGATAGTCTTGGATGGTTTACAGTACTTGCAACTACGTTCATAAGTTTTGCATTTATAGGGATTGAAGCAATAGGGGTTGAAATTGAGGATCCATTTGGTCAGGATCCAAACGATCTTCCGCTAGAAGGGATTTGCATAGGGGTAGAAACACATTTAGTGAATTTATATAATCAAAACGCCCTGTTAGAAGTAATGGATTTGAATCTTGATAAAAAAATCATCTAATCCGTCATTGTGTACGGCGATTAAAATTTAAAAATCTTGTCAAGAGTCAGTTTATGGCTTAACGACGGCTTTATATTTTTTATATAAATATATAATATTTCTCCGTGCTATAATCCATTCATGAAATGTGCACGTTTCAAAAATTGTAATGAAAAGAGAAATGAATTGGGGAATAGTTAGCTTATTGAAAACAGTTATTCAATCATTATTAAAAAGCGAGGTAAGTAATATGGAACAAAAACATAGTGGCATTATTTTTACTGCAATACCAGATGAATCGAATGAATATTATCGACCATTTTATGAAGACATTATTTATTTTAATGAATACTTAAATGAAAATAAAGCATTTACCGATCAACTTATATCTTTATCTGTTGAAGAGCAAGACTTTCATACAAACTTTTTTGAGTATGATGATATTTGGCTAAGAGATGTTGCACCAGTTGTAACAAATCATCTAGTTAAATTCAAATATCAACCAAATTACTTACCGAAAGATCAAGGACGATATTTAGATCAACAATTTAATAAATGGTTGAAAAAAAACGACTTTGAATATGTGACATCTCCATTGATATTAGACGGTGGAAATCTTATTTGGAATAAAAAAGATACCGTTATATTAACGGAACGCATATTTGATGATAATTATGATTGGACGGAAGAAGAAATTATAGAGCAACTGGAATGGGATTTAGATGTGAGTCGGGTTATTATTATTCCTGCTGAAGAGGGAGATGTACTTGCACACGCAGACGGGATGGTTAAATTTATTGATGAACATACAATGTTTATTAGTGATTTTTTAGGGGATCATGAATTTAGATATAAGGTTCAAGAGATTATTCAAGAGCAAATGCCAGAGGCTGAATTTATAGTTGTTCCTTCGTCATATACAGAGAAGGGTCAATATGATGAAGAGATAGCGTCAGCAAAAGGTTTATATATAAATATGTTAGAAACATGTGATACGCTTTACGTTCCTAAGTTTGGATTAGCTAAAGATGAGGAAGTTTTACGATATATTCAACAGCATACTGAGAAACAAGTTATTCAAAGTCATGTAGGAGAAATATCGACAATGGGAGGCGCGATGAATTGTTTAACGTGGTATTGTCCTAGTCATTTGTTACCTTCAAAAATGAAAAGGCTGAACGATCAGAATGAAGGTTCTTCAATCAGAAAAATATTTGATTGGTTTTAATAAATAAGCTTATATATAAGAAAATGTATTCAAGGGGTATTTATATGTATACAATTACTGAATTTTCAAGAATTTGTAAAATGAGTACACGAATGTTAAGGCATTATGATAAAGAGGAAATATTGAAACCAGCATATGTGAATCCGGTAAATGGATATAGATATTATGAGCAAGGACAGCTTGAAATAGCGTTGAAAATTAAAAAGCTAAGGGAGTACAAGTTCCCTTTACCGAAAATTAAAATAATTCTTCAATCATCAGATCAAGATTCATTTATTAAACATATGCAATCACAAATTATAGAGTTGTCTCATGAGGTGAAACAAAATTTACAGGTCATTTCAGAAATGAATGAAATGGTAAATATGAATCATGCTTTAAATACTGCTTGTCATAGAAATTACGATATATTTATTGGAATGAGAAATGAAATAACAGTAATTGCTCAAAGACTGCAAATAAATATAGATGATATGGATGATTATTTTTATGACTTATATGAAAAAGTACAAAAGCATAACTTACAAATGGTTGGTTCGCCCTCTACGGTCTTTTATGATGAAGAGTATATTCCAAATGAAAGTGATGTTGAATTAAGGATTCCGGTCATGCATGGGAACAATAAAGATGTAGTACAAGAATATGAAATAAAAAAATTAAATCCACATCAAATCGTTACTACTATGCATTATGGAAGTTATGACTATATAGGCTACGCTTATATTGCGTTAGAAAAATGGATTGAAAGAAATGGTTATGTAATAGATGGTTCACCATATGAGGTCTACATAAAGGGACCTGAATGTGATTGTTTAGTCGAAGAGTATGTCACACAAATTTGTTTTTTAGTTACGAAAATAGAATGAGAATAAGGATTGACATTAACATTATGTCAATCCTTATTCTATTTATGTAAGTAATTCATCATAATAAAAAGGAGAAAGAATATGAAAAGAACAATCATGATTATTTGTCTGATTCTAAGTATGACATGGGTTTCAGCGTGTACTCCTGGAGTAGGAGAAGGTGAGAATGGTAGCTTCGTTCTACCAAATCAGTTGCCAAAAAATGTAGTGTTTAAAAATGGTACAATCTATACTTCAAATGACAAGCAAGACATTGTAGAGGCTGTAGCCGTTAAAGAAGGGAAAATTACATTTGTTGGTTCAAACAAAGATGTAGAAGGATTTATAAATGAAGATACGAAAGTGGTGGATTTACAAGGGCGTTTTATTCTTCCTGGTTTTGTGGACAATCACAATCATATATTTGAGGCGAAATCACCAGCAGCAGGGAATTGTAGTGTTTCACCGGATGCTGCGCTGCAAGAACAACGCTCGTATTTAAAGGCTTGTAAAAAAGATGTGAAAGATGGCGAATGGATAAGCGGAACAGGATTTAGTTTGGAAGAGCTGTTAAAAGATATGGACGAAAAATCAGAACAACAAACGCCATTACAAGTTCTTGATGAGTTATTTCCTAATAACCCTGTATTAATTATGGAAAGAACTTCTCATTCTGTATGGGTTAACTCAAAGGCATTGGAATCAGCAGGAATAAATAAAGAGACGAAAGATCCGCAAGGCGGAAGAATCATCCGGGATCCAGAAACAGGAGAACCTTTCGGGCTTCTGTATGATACAGCAGGGGATATCGTGATGGAAAAAGCATGGAATTCCCAGCCCAATCTCTTTGAAAAAAATTATGAAGGTTTGTTAGACGGTTTAGATGAGGTTGCGAAGAATGGTATTACTACAGTCGGCGATGGACGTCTTTATTGGAAACGAGGCTGGTTAGATGTTTGGAATAAAGTTAATGATGAGAAAAAGTTAACGTCGCGAGTAGTACTTCGTCCGTGGGTATATCCGAACTTAAATGAAGCAGAGCAAATGGAGTATTTCAAAAAAATTAAGCGTGATGATGTATCATCTAGAATGCTTATTAATCAAGTGAAGATGTATAGTGATGGAATTAGCATTAACAGCACAGCTAAAATACTAGAAAAATATAAATTTGAGTGGTTTAAAGGAACACCGTACGGTTTGAACTATATTCCAGAAGAAAAAATGAAGTGGTGGTTGAGTGAACTCAATAAAATTGGTTACGGTGCACTCATCCACACAATTGGAGATGGCGGAGTAAGAGAAAGTTTAAATGCAATTGAAGCAGCGAAAAAAGAAGGGGCGAATCAACCTTATACGCTTACACATGTGGAAATGGTAGAAGATAGTGATATAAATCGTTTTGCTAAGTTAGGTATTAGTGCTGATTTCCAAGTAGGCCATGATTTTGCAGAAGATCCTAAACAAAGCTGGGCAAGTGCGTATTTTTCAAATCAACAGATGAAACGAATTATGCCGTTAGGACGCATTTGGAAAACAGGAGCAAATGTATCGCTTAGTAGTGATTGGGATGTAAATGAACTAAATCCACTTGTGACAATTTCGAATGCGCTAAGTATTGAAGAGAAAGGCTTATCTGATATATATGCAGCTATTGATGCTTATACAATTAAGCCAGCCAAAGCATTAGGTCTTGATAAAATTACTGGATCGATTGAAGTAGGTAAATCAGCCGATATGGTATTGCTAAATGAAGATATTACTAAAATGAGTGTCGATAAGATTCCGAATGCGAAAGTTTTAGTGACGGTTTTACAAGGAGAAGTAGTGTATCACAAGGGAAAATAAAGAATCGGTTTATGAAGTAGTTAATATATTCCTGTTGACCTTAACACGATGTCAAAGTTTAGACTGAACTTACATTCGAAGAAGGGGTGAACATGTATGAGAAATATGGAAAATAGTTTGTTTTATATGCCAGCTGAGTGGGGAAAACATGAGGGGACATGGCTCCAATGGCCTCATGATAAAGCTCATAGAGGTGAAGGTTACAGATCTAAGCTAGATGATATTTGGGTAACGATGGCAAAGGAGCTTCATTACGGTGAGAATGTGCATATTGTTGTATTTGATGAGGAAGAAAAAGTACATGTCCAATCTAAGTTAATTGAAGCGAATGTAGATATGGATAAAATTGATTTTTTAATTGAAGAAACGGATGATGTTTGGATAAGAGATAATGGACCGATCTTTGTAAAAGATAAGGAAGGCAATCTCTGCTTAACGCACTGGGTATTTAATGGTTGGGGGGATAAATATCCGTATGAAAATGATGCTGTTATTCCGGAAAAAATAAGTGGAATGTATAGCATTCCAAAAGTTAAATCTAGTGTCTGTATAGAAGGTGGAGGAATAGAGATAAATGGAAATGGCACCTTAATGGCGGCAAAAACTTCTATTATAAATGAAAATCGAAATCCTACACTAAATCAGGAAGAGATTGAAATAGAGTTAACGAAGTATTTGGGAGTAACGAATTTTATATGGATAACTGGTATTCGCGGAGAGGATAATTATGATGAAGATACGGATTACCATATTGATGGGGCAGCGCGTTTTGTAAATGAAAATACAATTCTTTATGAATATGATCCTTTTGGTGAGAGTGAATCCTACCTTTTGGAGGCGTACGAAAAGCATTATCAAGAATTGAGACAAGCGAGAAATATAGATGGAAATCCATTTCAGCTCATCCCAGTACCGGTAACAAGAAAAGTGGTAAAAGAAGCAGACTGTAAGGGCTCGTATTTGAACTTTTATATTGGAAATGAAGTTGTATTAGTTCCTATATATGGTGATGAACATGATAAGTTAGGACTTCAAATCATTGAAGGGCAGTTTCCAGGAAGAAGAATTGTCGGTGTTTATGTAAATGAACTGTATGTGTATGGTGGTATGATTCATTGTGTGACGCAGCAACAAGTGAATAAATGAAATGTATATTTTATATGAAAAAGCATGCAGATTCTATAATCTGCATGCTTTTTTCTATAATGCTGAAAACTCTTCAACAAGTTGGGTGAATCGATTTAATGCACTTTCAATCGGTTCTGGTGTAGTTAAGTCAACGCCAGCTTTTTTCAGTAGGTTTAATGGATAGTCAGAACTTCCGCCTTTAAGGAATTCAATATAGTTTTTCTGAGCGTTTGGATCACCGCTTAATAATTTATCGGCGATTTGAATGGCAGAAGCGAATCCAGTTGCGTATTTGTATACGTAAAATGGACGGTAGAAATGAGGGATTCTAGACCAGCCATATTTTACTTCTTCGTCAAATACGAGAGAGTCGCCATTATATTCTCTAAATAAGTTTTCGTAAATTTCACTAAAGACTTTGGCATTTAATGGTTTACCTTGTTCGGCCATTTCATGTGTGATTTTTTCAAATTCTGCAAACATGATTTGTGTAAAGAAAGTACCTTTAAAGCTATCGATAAAGTAGTTAATTAAATGATTACGTACGTTCGTTTCTTTTGCTTCTTTTAATAAATAATGAATTAATAACACTTCATTTACTGTAGAAGCGACTTCTGCAACAAAAATGGAATAGTGTGCAGAAATTCTTGGTTGGTATCCGTGTGAGTAATGCGTATGCATACCGTGCCCGCATTCATGAGTAAGGGTGAAAAGGCTATTTAAATCATCATGATGATTTAAAAGAATGAAAGGATGAACACCGTATACACCAAAGTTATAAGCGCCAGAGCGTTTTCCTGGTGTTTCTCTCACGTCTATATAGCGTTTATCTTTAAAGTTTTTTAATGTTTCGATATATTCTTTACCTAAAGGAGCTAGTGACGCGATCATTATATCAAACGCTTCGTCGTATGGAATGTCTTGTTTTACACCTTTTACTAAATCAACACTCAAGTCGTATTGTCGTAGTTCATCTACATTTAATTTTTCTTTTCTAAGTTCATTATACGTATGTAATGATTGAATGTTTTTTTTCGTTGTCTCAATTAAATTTTCATATACTTCTTTCGGAACCATGTCGCCAAATAATGATTTTTCTAAAGCTGATGGATATTTTCGTAGCTTTGAGACAGTAACATTGTTTTTAATAGCTGCGGACAAAGTAGAAGCGATAGAGTTTTTCAACTGAACATATGGCTTGTAATAAGCTTTATAGGCTTCTTCACGTTTCTCACGATTCTCATCTTCTATTAGCTTTGAATACATTCCACGTGTTAAGTTTACTTTTTCTCCATCATCAGTAGTCACTTCACCAAAAATTATATCTGCATTATTTAACATGCCAAATGTATGCTGTGGGGAGGAGAGTGCTTCACCCATTTGTGATAAAATCTCTTCTTGGTCTTTATTCAAAACGTGTTTTTTATAACGGTATAACTCAAATAAGTCTTCTTTATAATAGTGTAAGCCTTCGGTTTTTTCTATGTAAGAATGTAATGTGTTTTCATCTACGCTAAGTAAGAATGGAGAAAAGAAAGATTTAGCCGCACTTACTTTCACATGTAATTGTGATACTTTATCGACAAGGGATTGAGCGTCAGTATCGCGTGTATCAAGATCAGATTGTAATCGTGCATAAGCGAACATTAAAGATATTATGCTAGATATTTCTTCACTCTTTGTTAAATAAGCTAATAAACTATTGCCATCGTGAATATTTCCATTAAACTTGTGTAATTCATTCGTTAATACTTCAATTTTATGAAAATCGCTTTCCCAATCTTCAATTGTATGATAAATATCCGTTAAATCCCATTTTTCTTTATCAGCTACTTGTAGTCGATCTTTAAGTTCAGTCATAATCATTTCCTTTCTAAATATGTAGTTATATTCCTATATAACTATGAAATACAACAAATTGCAAAAAATCCCTGCTGGAAAATAAAAAGCCTTGCCGAGAATGGCGAGGCTTTAAAAGTTATAATGTAATGCCGAACGTTGAATGAAGGAGGTTTGTATATTGCCCTTTTGTAATTGTTTCTTTTGTTTTATTTCTATTTTTCGTTACTGTAAGGCTATCTTTTGTTAATGATGCGTGCCCGTCATGAGTAAGTTTTACAACAAGAGGTACTTTGTTAAATGGTGAACCTTCATGTTCAACAATAATTTTTTGTGCTGCATTTGCTTTCGTTTCATCCACTTCTTCCAAGTAAAATGCATAACCTACTGTCCAATCATCAGTAGAAGATTGATCTAGAAACTCATTGCTTTTACGCATTTCTAAAATATAATTACCTTTTTCAGTCGTTTCTTTACGAATACGATAGTCGCCTGTTACAGAATGAACGATCTCACCTGAGAAAGGAACAGGGGAAAGGGGTAAATATGATCCGAAACCTACTTCAATTAAGTAAAGTTCATTATGATGTTGTAAAACAGTTGCGATATGCCCTGAATCTACAGCCCATATAGAATTTGCAGCGTTATAAACTGTTCCTGAAACGAGATGGACATCGAATTTAGAGTCTTTAAGGAAGTAATACATAGCCGGATTCAATTCATAACAAAGGCCGCCACGGTTGTTTATTAAAATTTTTTCTTTTAGATTTTCTTTTGATATTTCTTTAAAGTTGTTTTCGAGAATATTTAAGTTTTCAAAAGGGACAGTTTGTGCCATTGCGTACATAATGTTAGGTAAATCTTCAAATGAAACTTTGTGTTTTTCTTCTATATTTAATCTTGCGAAAAATTGTTTTTGAAAGTCGGTCATAGAAATCCCTCCGTTATGCCTTTATAGATAAATTGTAAACAATTTTGAATCCGATGTGAATTTTAAACTATAGGGGGTACTTGTGGAATAGTTGAATTCATATTTTGAAAAATAATGTGAGAGATTAAAAGATTGTTACTTTACTAACTGTAGAACGAATATTATAATAACTTTAACAAATTATGCAAACGTTTTCTTGAAGGGGGTGGTGTAAATATGTTGAAAAGGATTACGGTAGTCTGTTTATTGTTTATTTTGCTTTTTCCTAATATATATGAGGGAAATAAGACAGAAGCAGCAACAGTGAACAATGGAACATTAATGCAGTATTTTGAGTGGTACGCTCCGAATGATGGGAATCATTGGAATCGTTTGCGTTCCGATGCTGAAAGTTTAGCTCATAAAGGAATCACATCTGTATGGATACCACCTGCATATAAAGGGACTTCGCAAAATGATGTAGGGTATGGGGCCTATGATTTATATGATTTAGGGGAGTTCAATCAAAAAGGAACGGTGCGGACGAAATATGGGACAAAAGCACAGTTGAAATCTGCAATTGACGCTTTACATAAGCAAAACATCGACGTATACGGTGATGTAGTTATGAATCATAAAGGTGGGGCTGATTATACTGAAACCGTAACAGCTGTTGAGGTAGACCGTAACAATCGAAATATTGAAGTATCAGGTGATTATCAAATTAGTGCATGGACGGGGTTTAATTTTCCAGGGCGCGGAGATGCTTATTCTAATTTCAAATGGAAATGGTATCATTTTGACGGAACGGATTGGGATGAAGGAAGGAAATTAAATCGAATTTATAAATTTAGGGGTGTAGATAAAGCGTGGGATTGGGAAGTGTCTAGCGAAAATGGAAATTATGATTATTTGATGTATGCAGATCTTGATTTTGATCATCCTGATGTTGCGAATGAGATGAAAAATTGGGGAACATGGTATGCGAATGAATTAAATTTAGATGGCTTTCGTTTGGACGCTGTTAAACATATTGATCATGAATATTTACGCGATTGGGTAAATCATGCCAGACAGCAAACGGGGAAAGAAATGTTTACAGTAGCTGAATATTGGCAAAATGATGTTCAGGCTTTAAACAATTATTTAGCGAAAGTCAATTATAATCAATCTGTATTTGATGCACCGCTTCATTACAATTTTCATTATGCTTCAACAGGAAATGGGAATTATGATATGAGAAATATTTTAAATGGAACAGTAATGAAAAATCACCCTGCACTCGCAGTTACTCTCGTTGAGAATCATGATTCTCAGCCTGGGCAGTCATTGGAATCTGTAGTAAGTCCGTGGTTTAAGCCGCTGGCATATGCATTTATTTTAACTCGTGCAGAGGGCTATCCTTCAGTTTTCTATGGTGATTACTATGGGACAAGCGGAAATAGTAGTTATGAAATTCCAGCGTTAAAAGATAAAATTGATCCGATTTTGACGGCACGAAAAAACTTTGCATATGGTACGCAGCGTGATTATTTAGACCATCCAGATGTGATTGGCTGGACAAGAGAAGGCGATGGTGTACATGCTAATTCTGGTTTAGCGACATTACTCTCGGACGGACCAGGAGGATCAAAGTGGATGGATGTTGGAAAGAATAACGCTGGGGAAGTATGGTACGATATTACGGGTAATCAAACAAATACTGTAACAATTAATAAAGATGGATGGGGGCAGTTCCATGTAAATGGAGGCTCAGCTTCAATATATATTCAGCAGTAAATTTGTGATAAAAAGGAAGGGGCAGACTGAAATATAAGTTCGCCTCTTCTTTTTTACATTCTGCATAGTTATTAAAGTATGACACCTTTACTTCTTACAAAACATATAGTATGATGATTTCAATAAATTAGATTTCAATGAACATAAAATATAAATTAATGAGAGGTGCTTTTTGTGAGTGCGGTAGGTACTAAATAGGAAAAATTTAATGAAATAAATCGGATAAGACCAGGGGATTTTTATGTATATCATACCCCTAATTTTGTCATGCATTTATTTCGAAACCTATGAAGATACCTACAATACTTTATAAAGCGTGTAATAAGGGGATTGCCATCTGTTTTTATGGCTTATTTTCTCATATGTTATTACACATGCCTTGTAAATGTAAAAGCTGCGGTATCCCCGCAGCTTTTTTGTATATGTTTTTAATGTATAAACATGATAATTGAATAATGTAGAACTCATTGGAATCTAATGAGTAGGTATCTTCATTGATGATAAAGACCAATCATAGTGAGGAGAAACAAAATGAATACGATGACTTTTGAAAAGTTACAATATAACGAATTAATGGAAATAGTGAAATCTTATTGTGTAAGTGGATTAGGTAAGGAATTATTAAATAAATTAGAGCCGAGTACGAGTATAAAAGTAGTGAGAAATCGCTTAAATGAAACGACAGAAGCACGAGCTATAGTAGATGCAGAAGGGCATGTGCCTTTCTTCGGAATTTCTAATATCGCTAGTACAATTCAAAAATTAGAAAAAGGGATGATTTTAGATCCAGCAGAGTTAGTGAGTGTTTCAGACTTTTTACGTGGATGTAGAAAGATTAAAAAATTTATGTTAGATAAAGAATTTTTTGCACCAGTATTAGCTTCTTATGCGAATTCGATGACTGAATTTAAAAGTATTGAAGAGGAAATTAACTTTTCAATTAAAGGAAATAGCATTGATGCAGCGGCTAGTAAAGAGTTAAAACGAATTCGAAATAACATTGATTCTGTAGACGGAAAAATAAAAGAACGTTTAACGAAGTTTTTAAATAGTAGTGCAAATAAGAAATATATTCAGGAATTCTTTATTAGTAAAAAGGATGATCGCTATACGATTCCGATTAAATCTTCCTATAAAAATCAAGTTGCTGGAAGTATTGTTGAAGCTTCTGCAAAAGGTTCTACTGTATTTATAGAACCGCATACGGTTACAAAGCTAAATGCGGAACTCGCGGGTTTGAAAGCAGAAGAAGCGATGGAAGAATATCAAATTTTAGCGACTTTATCAGGAATGGTATTAGAAAATATTTATCATATAAAAATTAATATGGAATTGATTAGCCAATATGATATGGTATTTGCGAAAGCGAAGTTTAGTAAATCAATTGATGGAATAGAGCCGAAATTAAATGATCATGGCTACATTCATTTAATGAATTGTAAGCATCCGCTTTTAAGTGGAAAAGTAGTACCATTAAACTTTGAAATCGGTCAAGAATACCGTAGTTTAATTATTACTGGGCCGAATGCAGGCGGGAAAACAATTGTGCTAAAAACAATTGGATTGTTAACATTAGCGACAATGTCAGGCCTTCACATCGCTGGAGATAAAGAAACGGAAATTGCTATTTTCGAAAATATATTTGTAGACATTGGTGATAACCAAAGTATCGAAAATGCACTAAGTACATTTTCATCTCATATGAAAAATCTTTCTGAAATTATGAGGATGTCAAATAATAATACGTTACTGTTATTTGACGAAATAGGAAGCGGTACAGAACCGAATGAAGGTGCGGCGCTTGCGATATCTATTTTAGAAGAATTTTACCTTGCGGGATGTATTACAATTGCGAGTACGCATTACGGTGAAATTAAACGCTTTTCAGAAATGCACGATGATTTTATGAACGCAGCAATGCAATTTAATAGTGAAACACTAGAGCCACTTTATAAATTAGTGATCGGTAAATCAGGTGAAAGTAATGCACTTTGGATTGCGAATAAAATGAATGTGAGAGAACATGTACTGCAAAGAGCGAAAGAGTATATGGGAAATAAAGAATACGCTATAGAAAAAGTGAATGAAAGTAAGATTAGAAAACCGAAAATGGTGCAAGAAAAAAGAGAAAATGACTATGAATATAAAATCGGCGACCGTGTGAATTTGTTAGATCATAACGATTTCGGGATTGTATATAAGGAAAAAGATAATTTCTATAATGTCGTTGTATATTATAACGGTGAATTCGTTGAAGTGAATGTGAAACGTATTACTTTAGAGGTAGCGGCGAAAGAATTATACCCAGAAGGATATGATTTAAATACACTATTTGTTGATTATAAAGAAAGAAAAATGCAACACGATATTGAGCGCGGATCGAAAAAAGCGCTTCGTAAAATTGAAAAAGAAATAAGAAAGAATAGAGGATAATATAGAATGGTAACGATTAGACAAGAACAAAAAAATGATTATAGTAAGACAGAAGAAGTTGTAAAACAAGCATTTTTAAATGAAGAATTTAGTGATAAAAAGGAACATGAACTTGTAAAACGTATTAGAGAATGTGACGCGTTTATTCCTGAATTATCAATCGTTGCAGTAGATGAGGAAATAGTCGGGCATATTATGTTATCAAAAATTACGATAGAACAGGATGGAACTTCTGTAGAATCATTAGCGCTCGCACCAGTTTCAGTTGCTAGGGGCCATCAGAAAAAAGGAATTGGCGGAAAACTTATCGTAGCTGCTTTAGAAAAGGCGAAAGAACTTGGATATGGTTCAGTTGTAGTATTAGGGCATCCGGAATACTATCCGAAATTTGATTTTAAGAAAGCAAGTGAGTGGAATATAAAAGCACCATTTGAAGTACCTGATGAAGTGTTTATGGTGATTGAGTTAAGTGAGAACGCTCTGCAAGGTGTAGAAGGAATTGTACAGTATTCGAGTGCTTTTGCTAAGTAGGAGTATCAGTTAAGAAATGTAATCATAAAAGATGCTATCTTTTTGTAGAGATATACAGAAAGATAGCTTTTTTTATTTAGCAAATTCACTTACGTATATTTTGCTCAATGAATAATTAAGGTGGTAAAATTGATATAGTAATGTAAAGGGAGAGAATAGAATGAAGAATCGAGAAACAGATAGCAATGAGAATGTAGTTACGTTATATGTTACAAGACACGGAAAAACAATATTAAATACGAATCATCGCGCGCAAGGTTGGGCAGACTCTCCATTAGTAGAAAAAGGTGTGGAAGTTGCCTCTAATTTAGGAACAGGATTAAAAGATGTTCCTTTTGCGAATGCGTATAGTAGTGATAGCGGCCGAGCGATTGAAACTGCTAATTTAGTATTAAAATATAGTGAGCAATCAAAGTTAAAACTTGAGAAAAGAAAAAAATTGCGAGAATTAAATTTTGGTATTTTTGAAGGTGAAAAACTTGAAAATATGTGGGATGTGGTTGGAAAAGCTGCGGGCGTTGCATCACCAGAAGAACTCATGAAGTTTTCTATTCAAGAAGTGATTAATCTTATTAGAGCAGCAGATCCTACGAAACAGGCGGAAGATTGGGAATTATTTTCTACTCGTATAAAAGAAGAGATTGATAAAATTAGTGAAGAATCTGCTGCAAATGGTGGCGGTAATGTTTTAGTTGTCGTTCATGGGCTCTTGATTACTACCTTAATCGAAATGTTAGACAGTAGCAAAACAAAACTTGGAGTAGAAAATGCAAGTGTAACGAAAGTTGTATATCAAGATGGGGAATATACAGTAGAATCGGTTGGAGATATGAGTTATGTTGCAAAAGGGAAAGAAAGTGTGGAAATATAAAGGTAAGAAAAGGAAGATAGAGAAATAATCTGTACCCTTTGTAA